>NZ_CP109994.1:1802128-2102482 GCF_025947065.1 Flavobacterium sp. N1736 | reverse complement strand
CGATTTTCCTTTTCGTTGTTTTGGTAAATAAGTTCTTCAGTAGCGATGAGAAGTTCATCAGCCCTTTTTTCCTTTTCTTCGTTTTGATAGACAAGTTCTATATTGGCAATGAGCAATTCAGCTGCCCGTTTCTCTTTTTCGAGATTTTGGAAGAGCAGTTCTTTTTTAGCAATATTCAGTTCTTCGATATATTGCTCTTTTTTTTCAACATCAGATTTTGCTTTGCTGATAATAGTCAGGTATTTACCGTCCTTTTTTTCTTCTTTGCTCATAGTAAGCGAAATGGTATTAGAAAATAATGGCAGTAATTTGCTGGAAAAGCACCTCTATTTTTATTATTAATGTAACATTGGTATTGAATAGTAATATTCACCTAAACATATTAATAGAGAAGGATTTATGCGGTAGTCTGGCGAATGTAATGAATTATACTGAATAAAAGGCTTGATTTATTCACTAAAACAAAGATTAGACAAATTAACAATTTTTCAGTCGCAGTCGTAGTTTAATTCTGAAACAGAATGCATTAATTAAAGTGAGAATATAAGGAATAAAAAAAAGAATATGCAAACAAGAATAACGTAACTTGTTTATTCTCATTTGCATATTCAAAATTAAAAGACAGTTTACAGAGCACTAATCTTTACAGAACTTGCTTTGTCATTAAAACTTCCTAAACAACTATTGTTTCCTGTAATTACTACAGATTCGCCTCCAAAATTATCGTTTTGGTACATGGTGATTTTATATCCATTTTCTAAACGAACAGAAGACAAATCATCATTTGCAATACCATACGATTTTAGTTGAGCCAATGTATAATTTCCGGCAGGCAACGCAATTGCATAACCTGTATAATTGCAATTTTGGTAAAGAGTTACAATTCCGCCGGCAGCGTTATTATATTTATTATCTACATAAGTACGGGATAAATTGCCCACGCCATCAAAATAATTATCAGCTAATTTTGCAGGATCCGTTGCAAATTCGCCACCTTGAACGATTGCATCATTTCCATCATTCCATGCCCACGGAGCATTGGCACCTCCGGTTTTAAAGTCATTTCCTGTAAATCCTCCAGCCGGACTAGAAAACAATTGCGTATTAAATCGCTGATCCCATAATCCTCCGCTTTCAAAAATATCTACAAGTTTGTACTCTACATAATTGTCATAATTATCAGAAGGTATTTGTGCAGTTCCGCTTGCCGATGGGTAATAAATAATTCCATCTCCGTCTATATCGTGCTGAGGCCAGGCTTTAAGGCTGTGTCCTTTAGCGTCTTGCGCTGTAATTGGATGTAATTCTCCGTTATAATCTCTCATTTGTAAAGTTCCGTCAACACTTTCCAATCCGCTTACAAAAGAACTTCCGGATGGTACATACGAAAAGAAATCAGAATGACTTACTGTAACAGCTCCTTTTAGGGAACCATAATTTGAACCATCTTTTTCTACAATCATCAATACACCTTCTAAATCATTTTCGTGCTGGTCTAACGAATATAAAAGCGGGTTATCTGTCCAGTCTCTTGGAGAAAAGAAAGCATACGTAATAAACCAGTGTGTGTTTGATTCTACTACAGAATAGTAACAATGTGCAGCTAAAGAATTAGCATAAGCAGGAAGATTGTTCCAGTTATTTTCGCCATTCCAGTCATTGTCATAATTAATAGCCGTAAGATAATCAGATTTTCCGCCTTCAGCATAAGTTCCTGTGGCATCTACATCTTTATAATGAATAGGCGCCCATCTTCTTGCCAAATCAGAAATAGCTGCCGCACTGATTTTGCTGGTATTTTGTTGTTTTTTTGCCACAGCAGAAACTTCTGCATCCTCTAATGTCGTGTCCTGACAAGAGAATGTAATCGCCGATAACATGATAATTAAGACTTTACTGAAAATCTTTTTTCGATTCTGTTTTTTCATAATTCTAGTTTTAATTGTTTTATAACCTATTTAAAATTCCTTGGTTTGGTAAAATAATTTGATGCAATTAACCCACTGAGAAATAAAAAGCATTCAGCAGCAGTAGAAACTTGTTTTTTGAAAATCTTGTCGACAGATTTTTGAATTATAATTCTTATTTAAGATTAAGTACTTAAAGAGAGAAATCGTACTATCTAAAAATATTATGATACCGTTAACAAAAGGTTACTTACAGGAATTGGAATGGTTTTTACAAAAAAGTAAAAGCAAAATGGTTTATTGAAGTGATTTATAGAACGTTTCTAAGCAGAATTGGCAATCTCTCTAGAAAGAAAAAGAAATAAACAGATGAATTTATCCCATAAAAAAAGCTCCAGATTTCTCTGAAGCTTTGTAAAATTTATAAAGAAGAAATACTTTAAAAATTAGTATTTACTTTTTTAGAACGATCCGCAATGTTCGACATAAGCCATGTTACTTGCCCGTCCTTAACAAAGTATATTTTCTTTGTCGCTATATTTGGAATACTTTCCAATAAGTTTTGTAATATGTTATTGGCAGAGATAAGGTATTTCTGGTCATAGGTACTCAAAACTCGGGCTACTTCTTTATTGGTTTTAGCAAGATTACTAAACTTGGTGAAATTATTTTTCAGAATTGCATCGTAATTAATAACATCTTCCAGAGTTAAAGGAATATAATGATCTTTAACATTTTCATCATAATATAAAGTTGCAAAAGCCCAAACAGCGCCTCCTGATAAATAGATTTTTTCCTTTTTTGCTAAAAGGGGATTTGCGTCAAGCATTTCTTTAATCTTCTTACGCAGAATCGGGTTATAATCAAAAGATTTTTCCTGATACGTAGACATATCATTCACCTGACTTTGGTTTACAACCGTTTTTTTAACCGCATCGGTAAGTGTCATTGTACCAAAATCAAGTTCCAGTGGAATAAACTCTAATTTATTATCTTCAAGGTCATCAATAATGTATCCGCCTTTAGTAGTTTGTGCACCAATATCAAGTAATAAACCATTAGAATAATCAACAGGCGGTATAGCACCTTTAACCATTATTTTGGCCTCTTCCTGAACATTAATTACTTCAAAACTTTTATTAGACGTACTCGTAATTTTTTTCATTAAAACATCAATGTTGCGGGCAGATGAGAAAACCGGAGCAGCTACGATAAAAATATTTTCTTCGCGAATTTTAAATTCTGCTCTTATTTTTTTCATTTGCTCAACAATAATAGCGCTGGTTTTGTCGATGTCCTCCTGAGGAACCTCACCGGAAGCAGCAATATGATCAGCAAGACTAATTCTTTCATTTGAGAAATAAAGAATTTTATATTCTGCTTTCTTGATATTATTTACCTCCAGAATCGAAGTTTTTATAGCTCTGCGTCCGATTTCAATTCCTGCATAAAGATTTTTTTGAGCGAATGAATTAATCGAAAAAAATAAATTTAAAAGAATAAAAATTAGAATGTGGGATTTGTTTTTTTTAAGCATTGGATTTAATTATAGTTATAATATACTTTATTTGAATTATGACTTTATCGTAATTATGTGAAAGTCATAATTTTGAATTAAAAATAATGGGTTTTAATATGAGATCGCGAATTTATAAAAACATTTACTAATATAAACGCAGTTATTGAGAAAACATATTATTTAATTATTAAGGCATTACTATGTTTTGAATAGAAATAAACCGAATTGTAAGATTAAAATTTTTTTACTGTAAGGGTAGGGTTTTGTGTTTTGAAAAAACATCTCATTTGGGCAATTTTTATAACATACACTATTTTTTTACGTAAATATCAGATAAGTAGATTGTTATGCTTTTTTTGAGTGTGATGTAATTAAAATTAAAAAGTAAAATTTGTATCTTTACTATTACAAAATTAAAAACAACAGAAATGAAAAAGATATTTTTACTCGTTGTAATAATGCTGGTAGTAAGTGCATGCAAAAAAGACCAGTCAAAACAATCTGACCATGAAACAGACAGTCAGGAAATAGTTACAGATTCTGTATCAAACATATCGGGTCCTGATTTAAACGTGAAAATAACTCCGGAATATGCCGCTTTGGCTGCTAAAAATGCGTATTTCTGGGCATGGCCTCTGGTAAACATGTACAACCGCCGTTTGGCATTCAAAGATGTAAAAGAGCTGGCATTGTCAGGACCTTTGCTTATGGCTCCGCTCAATCAATTTACCATGCTTACAGATTACATTATCCCTACAGAACGAGCCGTAGCCTGTCCTAATCAGGATGTCGTTTATGGTATTGGATGTCTCGCGCTCGATAAATCTCCGGTTGTTATACAAGTTCCTGATTTTGGCGAACGTTTTTGGGTTTATCAAATTGTTGATTTGCGAACAGAAGGTTTTGCAAAACTGGGTAAGATGTACCACAATAAACCGGGATTTTATCTACTGGCAGGACCAGATTGGAAAGGCGAAGTACCGGATGGAATACTTAAAGTTTTTCGATCGTCGACCAATACCGGATTAGTTGGGCCACGTATATTCATGGATGATACAAAGGAAGACCGTAAAGCCATTCAGGAAGTATTAAAATCAGTAGTAATGTATCCTTTATCTGATTATGATGGTAAAATGAAAACTATAGATTGGGCGAATATTAAAAAATTGCCCGGAGGCGAAGGAGGAAAGGAAGAAACGGTATGGGTGCGTCCCGATACATTTTTTGATGAACTGCCAATAGTATTGGCAGACGCGAAACCACTAGCAGGTGAAGAAGCACAATATAAACAAATACTTGCCGTAATTGCAGCCGCCAAAAAAGACCCAAAACTAAAACAGGCGATGATAAGTGCAGCAACAGAAACGGACCAGCAAGTAATAAAACCATTATTTGAATTTAGAAATTGGGGAATACAGTTGCCCTATTATTGGTCTGGAGTTACAAACGGAGCATCGTGGGGAACAGATTATTTTACACGTACCGCAGTGGCGAAATCAAATATTCTGGTAAATGCCCCAAACGAAACACGTTATTTTTATCAGGATTTAGATGCAGCAGGCATCCGATTAAATAGTTCTAATAAATATAAAGTTACTTTTGATAAAGGAAAGCTGCCGCCCGTAAACGGATTTTGGTCGCTTACATTATACAACGAACATCATTTTTTTGAAATTAATAAACTGAACAGATATTCATTGGGAACAAAAAATAAAACAATGAAATATAACCCAGATGGCTCGTTAACAATATATGTGCAATCTGTTCCACCCGAAGATGAATGGCAAAACAACTGGCTGCCAGCTGTAGAAAAAGGAGGATTTTCACTTTATCTGCGCACATACTGGCCGAAAGAAGAAGTGGTAAAAGGAAAATGGACACCGCCGGCAGTAATAAAAGTGCAATAAATAATAGAGTAGAAATTTGAAAAACTGAACAAAACTATTCGAACCAAAAGCCTGAAAGATTTATATTTTTCAGGCTTTTTGGTTTTTAAAAGTACAAATACACCCCTTAAAAAGAAAAAATACAGCCTTTTGTTTTTTGTATTAGATTTACCTTGCAGTATGTTTGATTCAATTTTTTGGTTAAAAAAAGCGAATCAGGTCAAAATTAACTATTATTGAGCTTTATCATATTTCATACATGAAAAACATTAAAAGATACATTTTAAGTTTTATATTATTTATTTCAATACCTTTTAGTTCCGGCGCTCAAAGCTCTGATTTGTATTTTGACCATATTAATTATGATGAGAGTTTTTCTCAAAGTATGATTTCCAGTATTCATCAAACTAAAAATGGGTTTATTTGGATAGGAACAGCAAACGGCTTAATTAGTTACGACGGATATAATTTTTTAAGATATGTCTACAATAAAGATATATTAACCACAATAAGCAATAGTCATATCAATGTTGTTTTAGAGGATAACCAAAAAGAACTTTGGATTGGAACAAATAATGGCTTAAACCTGTTTAACAAAAAAGAAAATAATTTTTTAAGAGTTGATGTTCTCAAAGTAAAAGGCGGCAGAAACTATATTTCATCCATTATTCAGGATGATCAAAATAGAATATGGGTTGGAACTTTTGGAGGAATCAAACGTCTTAACAAAAAGAAATATTTGCTTGAAGAAATCTCGAACGATCACAATTCAACATTTAGAAAAAGCAGGGTTCTATCTTTATTTTATGACAGCAAATATGGCGTATTAGTGGGCACAGCGAAAGGATTGGAATGTTTTGATCCTAAAAATGGTTCAAAGAAAACTCTGCCTAAAGCTTTAAGCGACAATGCTTTTTTACTTAAATCGAAAATCTGGAAAATCATTAAGGAAAAAAGCGGCGATTTATGGTTTGCCACAGAAACAAATGGCGTTTTTCATTATTCTGAAATAAAAAAAACGGTAATCAATTATACAGTTGATTTTAACAACAGAAAAAGTTTGTCTTCTAATTGGATCAATGATATTACAGCCGCAGATTCTAATACGATTTGGTTTGCCACTAAAAATGGTTTATGCGTTTTTAAAAAAGACAAAAACGGATTTATTACCTACAAGCATAATCCGTTAACGAGTTACAGCCTTTCTGATGATGATGTAAAATGTTTTCTAAAAGACCGTCACGGTGATATTTGGATTGGAACAAATGGCGGCGGCGTCAACTTTTTTCAAAAAACAAAAGCCAATTTTACGACTATTACAGAAGTTATCAAACCAAGCTTCGGACTAAATAATGCTTTTGTAAATGCGCTTGCCAAAGAAACTGACGGTTCTTTATGGGTTGGAACAAATGGCGGCGGTCTGAATCATCTGGATTTTAAAAACAATACAACAACTTCTTATTTAATAGATAATTATCGTTTTGAAAAGACCGTGAATATGATCACCTCTTTGGTGCATCAAAATGATCAAAATTTATATTGTGGTACATTTAAAGGATTGTTTAAATTCAATAAAAGCAGTAAAACATTCAATACGGTATCACTTTCACAAAAAGATTCAAAAGAAAACGAAAGACCCATAACGTCTTTATTAATGGATAATGGCGATTTGTGGGTTGGTACAAACGGAAACGGATTAAAAAAAGTAACACAAGATGGAACCGTTGAAAGTTATATGGCGGATGGAACGGGAAATTCTATTAGCGACAACTTTATTACCGATCTCGCGAACAGAAATAATGGTTTATGGATTGCCACACAATATGGTTTGAACTTTTTCGACAAAAGATTAAAAAAAGTTACCAAAGTATTTAAAACCGGCGGAAAGAGCGGATTGCCAAATAATAGCCTTACGGTTATGTTTACAGATTCTAAAAAAAGGTTTTGGATTGGTACTGAAAGTGGCGGAATTAATTTATTTGATGAAAAATCAGAACATTTTCTTGAAATTAATAAAGCAAAAGGCTTTACGGATGAAACCATAAAAAGTATCTCAGAAGATGCTCAGGGAAATATTTGGGTTAGCGATAATAATTTGCTCTATAAAATTAGAACAAAGAATTTCAAATCTGTGCCCAAAATAACTGATTTTGAGATTACCAATTATTCCTCAAAAGATGGTTTGAAAGTAAAACAATTTTCGAATAACAGCAGCTTAAAACTGAACAGCAATCAGATGGTTTTTGGATCATCAAACGGTTTGATTCTTTTTAATCCATCAAAATTAATAAAAACAGAAGATACCGCAGAGATTGTCCTAACGAAGCTTATCGTTAATAATGAAGAAATAAAACCCGGAAACAAAAAGATTCCGTTAGACAATTATATAAGTGAAACTTCAGAAATAACTTTGGGTTATGATCAGGGATATATTGGGCTTGAATTTAGTGCAATGAATTTTATTAATCCTGAAAAAAACGAATATGCCTATAAATTAGAAAGTTCCTTTAATAAAGATGACTGGCATACAATAGGTTCGCAGCATTATATTAATCTGACCAATTTAAATTCAGGAACGTATCTTTTAAAAATAAGAACTTCAGATGCCGGCGGTAAATGGAACCCTTCGATTAAAACCTTAAAAATTATAATGTTGCCGCCCTGGTGGAAAACCTGGTGGGCTTATATATTCTATTTTGGAATATTATTAACCGGAGCAATTTTATTGTTTCGTTTTTTCAGAAATCGGGAATTATTAAAACAAGCCTTTTATTTAGAACAGGTTGAAAAAGAAAGACAGGAAGAATTATACAAAATGAAACTGGACTTTTTTACCAATGTTTCGCACGAAATCAGAACGCCGTTAACGCTTATAAGCGGTCCCGTTGAAGAACTTTTAAGCGGTGCAGAAAAAAACTCTAATCTGGAACATAAATTAAAAATCATAAAAAGCAATTCAGACCGATTATTAAAATTGGTAAATGAATTAATGGATTTTAGAAAGGCAGAAAAAGGAAGCATGAAAATTTATTGTGAACAGCAGGATATTGTTTCTTTCTGTTTTGATATCTACGAATCTTTCCGTGGATTTGCTGTCGAGAAAAAAATCGATTACAAATTTGTGCTTAATATCAATACGGCATTGATTTATTTTGATAAAAATCAGATGGAAAAGGTCATTTATAACCTGCTTTCGAATGCTTTTAAATTTACGAGCAAAAACGGACGTATTACTTTGGCTGTAGAACAAAAAGAAGATTCAGATTCTATTGAAATTAAAGTAAAAGACAACGGAATTGGAATTCCCGAAAACAGAAAAAAGAAGATTTTTAAAAACTTTTTTCAATTAGACGATCGCGGAAGTGCCAATTTGGGCAGCGGAATTGGTTTGGCATTAAGTAAAAGTATCGTAGAACTTCATCATGGAGAAATAAAAGTACAGACAGAAGCTGACGCTAATTTTACAACGATTTTTACGATAACCTTAAAAAAAGGCAAAGATCATTTTAAAAAATCCCAAATTGTAGAAAACGCCATTGCCATAACAGAATCTGCAAGTCCGATTTCTGATGTTGTAACAGAATTTGAAAGCTATGAAGCCGAATATCTGGAAGAATCAGAAAGCAATACAAAAAAGACAATTCTTGTTGTAGAAGATAATGAGGAAGTCCTGTCTTTTATTTTTGATATTTTACATACAGATTACAGGGTTTTAAAATTTACCAACGGTCAGGATGCTTTGAATTATATGGACAAAGAAATTCCGGATCTTATTGTAAGCGATGTTATGATGCCGGAAATGGATGGTTTTGAATTATGCAAAATCTTAAAAACAAGCATCAATACCAATCATATTCCGGTGATTCTGCTCACGGCAAAATCTTCGACCTTAAATCGTATTGAAGGACTTTCTACCGGTGCAGATTCTTATATTTCGAAACCTTTTAGCATCGAAGAATTAAAACTTACAATACTAAACTTATTGTCTGCCAAAGAAATAATGCGCCAAAAATATGGAGAACGATTTATTTCAGATTCAGAACAGGAAAATACAAATACTCCCGAAGGTTTATTTGTAAAAAAACTAACGCATATTATTGAATCAAACATAGATAATCCTAATTTTGACGTCAATGATTTAGTCAAAGAAATTGGAATGAGCAGAACGGTGCTTTATAAAAAAGTACAAACGCTGACCAATCATTCAGTCGCAGGATTTATCAAAAATATGCGATTAAAAAAAGCGGCCAGTTTATTACTAAATTCAACGTATTCCGTCTCTGAAATAACCTATATGGTTGGTTTTAATGACAGGAAACACTTTAGCAAAGAATTTAAAAAATTCTACAATTTATCTCCCACAATTTACAAAAGTTCGCAGGTTAAGGATTAACCATTAATTTTTTTCGCCACAGATTAGCACAGATTACTACAGAATTTTTTTAATCATTTTAATCCTTTAATCTGTGGCTATAACATTCGTAGAAACCCGACAGATTTTAAAAACCTGTCGGGTTTAATATTTGGTAAAAACAAACAAAATTACGCGTCTAATAATTTTTAAGGTTTTTATTACGAATACTGTTTTTTAAGACTTAAAAAGATATGTAATTCACAAATAAAGACGTTCATCCCCCTAAAAACGAATATATTGCTCCCCTCATACCGTCATTTATTAATCATTTTTGCAATGTAAATTACTAATGAATTTATCTAACTAACCAATTAAAATTTTAACAATGAAAAACAACAAACATGTAAAGATGCTTTTTCTTGGAGGGAATTACCTAAAATTAATCTTAACCCTTTTTATGTGTATTCTCGCCATAAACGTGAATGCGCAGGAAAGTTTAATTTCCGGAAAAGTAACAGACAATACAGGAATGCCCTTACCAGGCGTAAATGTACATGCCAAAGGATCAACAAAAGGAACACAAACTGATTTTGACGGTAATTTCAGTATGAGCGTTCCATTAAAAAGCGTACTCGTTTTTTCTTTTATCGGAATGGACGAAGTTTCTGTAGAAACAGAAAATAAAAAGAATTTAAAAGTGACTTTAAAACCAAGTTCACAAACGCTGGACGAAATAGTGGTGGTAGGTTACGGTACAAAAAAGAAAAGCGACGTAATAAGTTCTGTAGCATCGGTTAAACCAAATGATCTGCTAAAAGTTGCAACTTCGGATGTTGGTGAAATGCTTCGAGGAAAAGCCGCCGGAGTTCAGGTTACTCTTGCCGATGGAGGTCCGGGAAGTTCATCTTCAATTCAGATTAGAGGAAAAAAATCGATTAACGGAAGCAATGAACCAATCGTAATTGCAGATGGTATAGTTATAGGAAGTATCAATGATATTAATGCAAATGATATCGCTTCTTTAGAAATTCTGAAAGATGCCGCCGCACAATCGATATACGGAGCAAGAGCATCAAACGGTGTAATTTTAATTACCACCAAAAGAGGAAAAACAGGAAAGGCAAGAATTGCTTACAACGGTTTCTCTGGAGTGCAGACGGTAAATAGAAATTTTGACATTTACAGCGGTGAAGAATTTGCGCAGCTAAAAAGAGAAGCGTACAGAACCAGTAATAACGGAGTTTACAGACCAGACAATCAGGTTTTTTCTCCGCTTGAATTAGAATCAGTTCAGTCGGGAAAATACATAGATTGGGAAAAATATATTATGAGAACCGGAGTTACCAATAATCATAGTATTAGTGTTTCTTCGGGAACAGATAAGTCAAGTATTTTTACCAGTGTTAATTACATCAATACTACAGGTGTAATACCAAACAGTGACTTTGAAAAAGTGGCAATGAGAATTAATGTCGATCAAAGAGTTACAGATTGGCTAAAAATAGGAATGAATGCTTCACTTCAGTTTTCAGAATCTAATAATCCAAACTCAGGAAATGTTTTAAATAATGCGATTTCAAACGATTCAAGAGTAGGAAATATTATAAGCAATTCTATTACGACATCGCCATTAGGCAGAATTTACAATGATGACGGTACGTACCGCCAATTACCGGGCGGAATACAGGAAACACCAAATCCGCTGATTGATATTTACGAAACCAGAATAAATGAGTTAAATAGAAATGATATTGCGAATGTTTTTTTGGATATCAACATCTTAAAAGGACTTACATATAAACTGAACACGAGTAGAAGATCGTGGAATTATAAAGGATTGGCTTATAATACTTCGAAATCACTTTCGGGAATTGCTAATTCCGGACAGGGAAACGGAAGTATTATGTATAAAGATAATGTAGAATATCAATTGAGTAATATTTTCAATTATAATTTTAAAGTTGCCGAAAAAAATCATTTCGCCACAACCGCAGTTTACGAAATAACATCATCTGAATATAGTGATTTCAAAAATACAGCAAGCAGAATTCCGAGTGATATTCTTGGAATATATGGTTTAGAAAGTGCTTTTTTGAACACACCGGAAATTGCAGCAAGCGAAAGATCTTTAGTTTCATTTGCCGGAAAATTAGAATATGACTTTGATAACAAATATTATTTTACCGTTTCCGGAAGAGCGGACGGTTCATCTGTATTTGGAAAAAATAATAAATGGGGATATTTCCCTGCTGTAAATGCGGCGTGGAATGTTTATAAAGAAGAATTTATAACAGAACATGTTCCTGTAATCAGTAATTTAAAATTAAGAGCCAGTTATGGTAAAGTGGGGAATCAGCCTCAAAATCCGTATCAAAGTATGGCAACGGCAAACCAAAGAGATTATATTATTAATGGTGTAAAAGTATCCGGTTATGTTCCGGGAAATCAATTATCAAATCCTGATTTAAAATGGGAAACTTCAACCCAATTAAACCTTGCCGTAGATTTTGGTTTATTCAAAAACAGATTAAGCGGTACCGTTGAGGTTTATAATACAGACACATCTGATTTATTGATTTACGAAACATTAAATGCCAATACAGGATATACAACCAAATTATCGAATCTTGGTAAAGTCAACAATAAAGGTCTTGAAGTGACTTTGAATGGAGAACTTATCAAAAAGAAAGATTTTAGTCTGAATCTTGGCGCAACCTTCACAAAAAACAAAAACAGCATCGTAAGTATCTATGGAAAAGATGCCAACGGAGACGGAAAAGAAGATGATGCCGTTGGAAATTTATGGTTTATTGGTAAACCAATCGATGTGTATTACCAATACAAATCCGTTGGAATTTATCAAATTGGCGAAAATATTCCTGTAGTTACCGGAACAACATTATTGCCGGGAGATATCAAATTATACAATGCAAATACCGCAAACGGAGCTAACCCAAATCCTGACGAAGACCGTGTGATAACATCAAAAATGCCGGATTGGTTTGGTACATTTTCATTAAGCATGAAATACAAGCGTTTCGACTTCTCTGCAGATATTTATACTGTTCAGGGTATTACTAAAGATAACGCTTATTTATACGGCTACGTTCAGGGAGGATCTTTAAGAGGCGTTAAAAATGGTATAAAACAAGATTATTGGACACCTGAAAACCCGGGCGGAAACTGGCCAAGACCAAGAGACGGAAGCGATCCGCCTTATATGTACACTTTAGGCTTGCAAGATGCATCTTACGTAAGACTGCAAAATGTATCGGCAGGTTTTACCTTGCCTGAAAATACCCTTAAATCATTAGGTTTAACTACGCTGAGACTTTACGTAACAGGAAGTAATTTAATCACCATTACAGATTTTCAATCGTACAGTCCGGAGAAAAATGTAGGCGATTATCCGGAACCCGTTACTTGTGTTATAGGTTTACAACTTGGTTTTTAATGGTGCAGTTTAACACATATAATAAATTAAAAAATAACAAGATTATGAAAAATATAAATTTTCTATTTGTTTTGATATTCCTGTTTTCTTTAAGCCTTACTTCATGCGAAGATTTTCTTGAAGAAACCGTAAAAGATCAGATTGCAGTAGATTATATCTACAGTACACCCGCCGGTTTAGAGGTTGGCGTAAATGCGCTTTACAATCAAATGAGATATTATAATCTGCCATCTGGTGATAATAATGATTTGTGGGCCAATGTATTTTTTATGGCAGCGACAGATTTAGGATTGCACAGAACCTGGAATACGCCTTATGGAACAGGTCATAATCCGGCATCTTTTACCGGATCAAAATGGATTCAGGGTTATAAAATTATCGACAGATGTTCTGCGATTATTACTTCGGCAAGATCTATAAATATGGATGAAAATGCCAAGAAAAGATTAGTAGCGCAGGCGCGTGTTATAAGAGGCGAATTATATTTGGACTTAAAACAAATGTACGGCGGAATCTTAATCGATACCATTCCAACAACTCCGGAAAACATTAACGATGTTGTAGAATATAAAGTAGCCAGCGATGCCGATGTTTATACATTAATCGACGGAGATCTTGATTATGCAATTGCCAATCTTCCGTACAAAGTAGATCCGGGACGTTATGGTCAGGGCGTTGCAAGACACATTCGCGGAAAAAGTGCTTTATGGCAGCAGGACTGGGCAGGAGCAGCAGCTCAATTTGATGCGATTATAAATGATGGTACACATGCTTTGGTGCCATTAGCAGAAGTTTGGGGACAAAATGCCAATCATAAAGAAGCACTTTTTACCTATCAAAAAGACTTTTTATTAGGACCAAATGACAATTTAGCCGGAGGTGGCGGTTCTTGGTTAAGCAGTGTTTTTACACAAAGAACGTACGAATTAAATCCAGCCGAACTTATTCAGGATGTGGCTTACGGCGGACAAGCTTTAGGATGGTTTTATCCCAATAATTATTTGAAATCACTTTACGATCAAACCAACGATTTAAGATTTAAAACCTATTATTATTCAGATAATTATTTAGACTATAAAATTAACGTTGCCGGAAACCCAAAATTTGGTCAGCCCATTACAAACCCAGCAATTGCAGCGCCAAACGGCAATTACAGAGCGTGGCACTGGAGTTTGAAAAAATACCATGATACAGAAAAACTGCCAATGACTTCAGACAGTTACAAAGATTATATGTATTACAGACTGGCCGAAACTTATTTATTGGCATCAGAGGCGTATCATAATTTGGGTAATGATACAAAAGCCCTGCAATATCTTAATAAAGTAAGAAGGAGAGGGTATACCGGAGATCCGTTAAGTACAAATAACACGTATGATATTACAACCTGGACCATAAATAATTATTTAGACGAATCAGCCAGAGAACTTGCTTTTGAAAACAACAGATGGTTTTTACTAAAAAGATTAGGACTTCTGGTAGAAAGACAAAATTTATATTTCCGTTCAAGTCCGTCAGGAACAATTTCCGGAGAAGTTCCTTTAAGAATGACTCCGGCGATGGTAAATATGCCAATTCCGCAAAGTCAGATTGATTTAATGGGAAAACCTGCAGGATTTAATGTAGGATATTAATCCAAGCGTATTGAGTTGTAATTCATAAAAAAAATATTTAACACATAGAAACATAGATTTTATCTCGAAAAAGAATGCAAAAAAGAAACTCATTTCTTTCACATAGCTCACTATGTGCGTTTTAATAAGTGAAACGTCTTTTTAAGAATACAAATTCTATGTTTCTATGTGTTAATAATTAATTACAATCAATCTAAAAAAAAACAACGCATTCGGAACACTAAATTTCGGATCCTAAAAAATAAAACAATGACAACGAAACAAATTATATTTGGCGTACTATCTGCCTTCGTATTTGCCTCTTGCAGCAATGACGAAAAAGTAGTTTTTATTTATGCAGATGAAACTCCGGTTAATCCGCCAGTGCAGGCAACTTTAAAAGAAAAAGCGAAATTTAAAATTGGCGCGGCAGTAAAAATGAAGGATTTACAGGGCGAAGTCAATTACAAAAATGCCGTCGTAAAACATTACAGCCAAATTACTGCAGAATATGAAATGAAAATGGCGAGTATTTGGACTTCTTCAACGGTTTATAACTGGACAGCAGCCGATTATCTGGTGAATTTTGCCAAAGATAATAACATGGAAATACACGGACATACCTTGATTTGGTACGATTCATTTCCGGATTGGTTTAAAAATGCAAAATACGATTCGATTGCATTTGAGGCAAAAGTGAAAATCTACATTACTGATGTCGTTGGACGTTATAAAGGCAAAGTAAAAAGCTGGGATGTAGCCAACGAAGTTTTTGCAGACGGCGGCGCTTTACGAGAAGAAAGCGTTATAAAAACAGTTTTTAAAGATCCGATAGGTTTTTACGGAAGATGTTTTCAATATGCCAGAGCCGCAGATCCTGATGCAAAATTATTTTACAATGATTACAGCGTGGTTTTAGATGCCGGAAAAAGAACTGCCATCAAAAAAATGGTAACCAGATTTAAAGCAAAAGGATATCCAATTGATGGTTTAGGCGATCAGTTTCATTATGCGAACGACACCAATAAACAAACCATGAAAACCGGTTTTACAGATCTTGCCAGCACCGGATTACTAATTCATATTTCAGAATTAGATATTAAGGTTAATACCGGTAAATCAGATTCGTATGTTTTTACAGATGCCGAAGCGCAGAAACAGTCAGAAACGTATCAATACATCACATCGATGTATGAAGAACTGCCACAAAATCAAAAATTTGCGATTACAACCTGGGGCGTAACAGATAAATATACGTGGCTTACCGCATTTTGGCATCCAAAAGAATATCCGTTGTTATTGGATAATGATTATAATAAAAAGCCCGCATATCAGGGATTTCTGGCAGGTTTAAAATAATGCAACGAAGAGACAATCAGAGCTATGTTTATTTAAAGAAGTGAAACGCCTTTTTTAAGTTTACAAAACCTATGTTTCTATGTGTTAAAAATAAGACACTATTAAATAACTATTTACGAACCAAAAGAATAAAACCATGAACATAAAACTAAAAACTATAGCCAAGCTAAACTATTTTGTTTTAGCGCTTTCTTTAAGCTTGCTTTCCTGCGACAGCGATGTACGCGAGGTTTATTTATACACTCCGGGAAAATTAGAAGCAACTTCGACCAATACAGCAATCAAAGCTGGCGAAACGGTAACGTATACAGATTCATCTACAAAAGTACGTGCCATAAAATGGACTTTTCAGGGCGGATCTCCCGGTTCGTCAATCGACTCTAATGTTGTTGTAAAATATGCCAAAGGCGGAAGTTATACCACAACACTTGAAATAACGTACGTTGATAATCAAATTGAGAAAAAAACATTTGCTGTTGCTGTAGAAGCCGCTCCCGAACCTCCGGTTGTAACGATAGAAGGATTAAAAATCTATTCTGATAATCCTAATTTTACAAAAACCGCCGCTACTTTAAACTGGTCTTCAAGCAATCAATTTGTTATTTCAGATAATGCTGATGGCGGATATGAAGGTGCTTTTAAAAGCTTTACACTTCCGGCGACTCCACCTGCCGTAGAAGCTAAATGGGCGATGGCAATTTTGCAATTTGTCGCCGTTACAGATATTTCATCTTATACCTATCTTAATCTGGCGGTAAGAACGACAAGTACGGGTAAAATCAGATTTAGAATGAAAGATGCGACCAATACCGGATATGTAGAATTTGATGCCACAAGCAATCTTTACGGATTAAAAAGAGACGGAAACTGGAATATGGTCAAAATTCCGATTGCGGAATATAAAAAGCAAAATCCGGCATTAGACCTAACAAAAATCAAAGATATATTGGTGTTACGAAGCGTTGATCCCGAAGATGTAAGGGCTTTAAACAATTACACTTTTGGCATTGACCACGTCTATTTATCTAATTAATACTATTTGGGACAGTTTAATAGCTGTCCCAATTAAAAAAATCTGCTCGATCTGCAAAATCTGCGGGAAAAAATTAAACACATAGAAACATAGATTTAGCATGCTCAAAAAAGACGTTTCACTTGTTTAAACAAACATAGCTATGTGAAAAGAAACGAGTTTCTTTTTTGCGTTCTTTTTTAGACATAAAATCTATGTTTCTATGTGTTTAATAAATTTTCAATGCATTAACGACAACTTTTAAAAACTAATTTAATGAAACATTCCATCTCTATATTGTTCTGTTTTTTTATAAGCCTGATTCCTTTATACGCACAGAATAATTACCAGAAAGTCGAAGCCAGACAAAACGCATTAGACCCGAAATGGGTTGCATATCAGGCAAAAACCGTAGATAAACTGCCCGGTTTTAAAACTAAAAAACAAACCGAAATTTCAAATTATGGAGGATGGAAAGTATGGCAAAAAGAAGCAACGGGATTTTTTAGAACTCAAAAAATAGACAATAGATGGTGGATTATTGATCCTGAAGGTTATCCGTTTATTTACAAAGGAATTGCTGTTTTTAATGCCGGACGTTCTGTAAATCAGCAAAAAGCCTTTGATGAAAAATTCGGAAGTCCGGAAAACTGGGTAAATCAGGAAACACAATTATTGCGCAATAACGGTTTTAATGGAGTAGGTGCGTGGTCGAATGTAGATTTAGTGCGAAAATCAGAAAAGCCGTTGGTTTATACCGTAATTATTTCGCCAATGGGAATGTACCATTCCGATCACATTAAAAAATATGGCGGAAAATATAAAGAAGCCAGCTGGCAAAATTACCGTTTTGATCTTGTTATGGTTTTCGACAAAGAATTTGATGCTTATGTAGAAAAATCGGTAGCACAGGTCGCCCAATATAAAGATGATAAGTATTTGATGGGGTATTTTACAGATAATGAATTGCCTTGGTATAATGATGCTTTAGATAAACATTTAACTTTGTTAGCCAAAGATGAACAGGGATATATTGCAGCAAAAGAATGGCTCGATCAGCGAAAAGGTTTCGATGCTTCAATTAAAGATGTAACGCAGGAAGACCGCATGGCATTTACTGCTTTTTATTTTGAAACATACATGAAGAAAGTAACAGCGGCGCTCCGCAAAGCAGATCCAAATCATCTGTATTTAGGATGTCGTTTTAATCAGGATAAAGAACAGGAATTAACGAATCCGGAAATTTTTAAAGTTGCCGGAAAGTACATGGATATCGTGTCGATTAATCATTACAGAAAATGGGAACCGAGTCAGGAATTAATGAACAATTGGGGAGAATGGTCAGGAAAACCATTTTTAATTACCGAATGGTATACGAAAGCAGAAGATTCGGGATTGCCAAATAATACGGGCGCAGGATGGCTCGTTCGTACGCAACAGGAAAGAGGACTTTTCTATCAAAATTTTACGTTAGAATTGTTGAAAAACAAAAACTCGGTAGGCTGGCATTGGTTTAAATATATGGACAATGATCCTGAGGATTTAAGTACAGATTATTCAAACAGAGATTCTAACAAAGGCATTGTCAACAGCAAGTTTGAACCTTATTTGTCTTTATTGAAAGAGATGAAAATAATTAATGAGAACGCCTATCAATTGACACAGTATTTTGATAAAAAGAAATAACGTCACAGATTAAAAAGATTGAAGGATTAAAAGATTAAAAGATTAAAAAGAAAAATCTGCTTAATCTGCGAGAAAAAATATTAAACACAATCTTGTCATGACGATTTTGTTTGCGGAGTTTCGTGTGCGATTTCTCCTCCGTCGAAAAGACAAGATCCATTGAAATAAACAAAAGTTTACAATAAAAAATAATACAATTTAAACTATGAAAAAAATAATAATACTGTGTTTTACCATTTTGGTTATAGGAAAAATGATAGCGCAGGAAGTTCCGCTAGTATCCAATATTTCATCGCGAAACAACATTAACTTAAACGGAAAATGGAGTTATATTGTAGATCCGCTCGAAAACGGCTATTATGATTATCGTCTTATGCCGTTTAAAAACAATGGATTTTTCGAAAATAAAGCTTTTTCAACGTCAGAATTGGTTGAATATAATTTTGCGACTTCGGCAACTATGGATATTCCTTCGGACTGGAATAGTAAAGATGAAAGATTGTTTTTTTATGAAGGAACGGTTTGGTTTGAGAAAGATTTCAGTTATAAAAAAGATTCAAAAACGAAAGGAATTCTTTATTTCGGAGCCGTTAATTATGATGCTAAAGTATATGTAAACGGCAAATTTGCCGGAAGTCATATTGGTGGTTATACGCCATTTAATTTTGATGTGACCAATCTTTTAGTCGACGGCAATAATTTTGTGGTTGTAAAAGTCGACAACAAACGTCATAAAGATAATGTGCCAACGGTAAATATGGATTGGTGGAATTATGGTGGAATTACGAGAGATGTAATTTTGGCGCAGGTTCCCAACACATATATTGAAGATTATTTGGTTCAGTTGGATAAAAAAGATAAAAACAAAATTTCGGGTTGGGTAAAACTGAATACAGAATCTGCAAATCAATCGCTGTCGGTTAACATTCCAGAATTAAAAATCAAGAAAAACATTACCACAGATGCAAAAGGAATGGCTTATTTTGAAATAAAAACAACCCCTGTTTTATGGACGCCCGAAAAACCAAAGTTATATGAAGTAACGATTAATAAAGCCGATGAAAATATTACGGATAAAATTGGTTTTAGAACTATTGAAACCAAAGGAAAAGAGATTTTGTTAAACGGAAAAAAAGTCTTTTTACGCGGTATCAGTATTCACGAAGAAGCACCTTACAGATCAGGACGAGCGTGGTCGCAGGAAGATGCCGTTACTTTATTAACGTGGGCAAAAGAGTTAGGATGTAATTATGTTCGTTTGGCGCATTATCCGCATAACGAAAATATGGTAAAAGAAGCCGAAAAAATGGGCTTGATGATTTGGTCTGAAGTTCCGGTTTACTGGACAATTTCATGGACAAATCCTGATACGTATGCCAATGCAGAACGCCAGTTGCACGACATGGTTTACAGGGATAAAAACCGTTGCGGAATCATAATCTGGTCTATAGCAAACGAAACACCGCATGGCGATGACAGGGATATTTTTCTGAGCAAACTGTCTAAATATGCCCGTACACAAGACAATTCCCGCTTAATAAGTATGGCTATGGAAGTAACTAAAAGCCCAAATAATGTCAATACATTGCACGATAATATGAATGAATATGTTGATATTGTTAGTTTTAATCAATATGTAGGCTGGTACAGAGGAACGAACGAATCCTGCAAAGACATGCAATGGGTAATTCCGTATAATAAACCTGTTATTATTAGTGAATTTGGAGGTGAGGCTTTACAAGGGCGACATGGTGATAAAACCGAGCGCTGGACTGAGGAATATCAGGAAGAATTGTACAAACAAAATACACAAATGTTCAACCGAATTGAAGGTTTGGCAGGAGTTTCTCCGTGGATATTGGTTGACTTTAGATCGCCGAGAAGACAGCTTCCTAATATTCAGGACTTTTTTAATCGTAAAGGATTGATTTCTAGCGCAGGAATAAAGAAAAAAGCTTTTTATGTCATGAAAGATTGGTATACACAAAAAGAAGAAGAATATAAGTAAATATTATAGCCACGAATTCACGAATTATTTTAATGAAAATCAAAAATTTAATTCGTGAATTCGTGGCTAAAAAACAATACTGAATTTAAACCCGACAGGTTTTTAAACCCTGTCGGGTTTCTTGCGAAATAATAATGCTTACTGTGTAATTTTTTGTAAGAATTATATAAAGTGATTTTTAATGATTGCTTTACTTTTAAAAAATTATAAACACTTAAAAATCATTATTATGAGAACTCAAATCAAATTAAAAGCGGCGTTATTTATTCTTCTGGCAGGACTTTCATTTTCATGTAAAAAAAATGAGAATGCTCCGGCAGATAATTACACAAATGAAGCTGATACTACGCAGGAAACAATAGACAGTGTAGGAACAACTCCAGACACAACAAGTGCTAATTCATCTACAAACGGAACTACTGGCGCAACAGGAGAAGGTTCTACAGGTTCAGGAGCGGCAGGAACAACACAAAAAGGCAATACATCTGTAAGAACAGATTCAACAGCTACTGCTTCAAAAAAATAAGTAAAATGGAGAATAAAAAGAAAAGCCTGTAATTTAAGTTACAGGCTTTTCTTTTTAGAAAATAGTTTAAATGAAATATCCCAATTTCTAAAGAGATTCTAAATACGATTTAAAGTTGATAATATCATCTTTTACCAGTTTTTCAAAATACGGATTAAGAAGTTTCGCAGCGCTTTCGCCGGCAATTCCCAGAGGTGCATGATAAGAAATCGTAACAATAATTTCTGTGCCATTTCCACTTGGTCTGAAAACCACTTTTCCGGCATTTTTTACAGATGAATCCGGTAATGAATTCCAGCTAATAAGTCTGTTTTTTTCATCTTTGATTATTTCGGCTTTCCAGCTCAGTTTTCCAATTCCCGCAGGTCCTTTTGCTGTCCATTTAGAAGTTGTATAACTTATCGGTTTTACAGATTCAATATGACTCATAAACTTTGGTAAGTTTTCGAAATCACGCCAAAAGTTGTAAACTTCATCTATTGGTTTGTTAATGATGCTGTTAACTCTAATATTTACATTCGAAGCTTTATCATTTTTAAGATGATCTACGGCATCATATACAGGGCAATATCCTGAAAGCCCGCGTAAAAGCATAGCGCCTCCAGAACCTATTTTTGCGATACTTTTATCATTTTTCGATAAACCTTTATACAAAAGATAACCGCCGCTGGTAACCATTAAGATTCTTTCGAGTGCCGAAACGTTTTTTTTAAGTTTTGAAGTTCCAGAGTTTGAAACTTCTTTTTGAGATGTTGCTGCTATATCCATGATTCTTTTTTTTTTAAAATTTATAAGATGTTAAAAGTAAATGCTTTATGTGATTTTTATTTTATAACATTAATGAGATTCATTACAGAATTAACCGCTGCCAGTTGTCTTGATTTGTAATAATATCGTAGAATTGTGTAAATCTAAGCGTCTTATTATTAGTTAATTAGTTTTTTAATTAATTAAACATATATAAACATGAAAGCAGCTGTTATACACGGGCCCGGATCGGTACAATATGATACCGTAGATGATCCAAAACTAATTGAGAAAGATGATATTATTTTAAAAGTGACTTCGACCGCCATTTGCGGTTCTGATCTTCACATTTATTCGGGCGGACTTCCGCAGCCAAGGCCAATGGTTCTTGGGCATGAATTTATGGGAATTGTAGAAGAAACTGGATCTATGGTTACGCACCTTAAAAAAGGAGATCGCGTAGTTGTTCCTTTTCCTATTGCGTGTGGAAATTGTTTTTTCTGTAATCACGATGTTCCCGGAAATTGTGAGCACAGTAATCCTGAAAATTATGGTCCGGAAGGTGGAATATTGACAGAAAAAGGCGGCGCATTATTTGGTTATACAGATTTGTATGGCGGATATGATGGCGGACAATCACAATATGTTCGTGTTCCGTATGCCAATTATGGACCTAGAGTGGTTCCTGATAATTTAACAGATGAAGAAGTTTTATTTCTTACCGATATTTTCCCTACAGGATATACGGGAGTAGATTGGGGAGAAGTAAAAGGCGGCGAAACGGTGGCAATATTTGGGTCTGGTCCTGTTGGAATTATGGCTGCCAAAAGTGCGTGGCTTCGTGGCGCCGCACAAGTAATCGTGGTTGATACGTTGCAATATCGATTGGATAAGGCAAAAGCAGCTTCAGGATGTACAACCATACTTTGGGAAGACGGCGCTAAGGAAGTTGTAGAGCAAATTCGTGCTTTAACTCAGGGACGTGGTGCCGATGTTTGTATCGACGCTGTTGGTTTTGAACCGGATCGTAATTTTGCAGACCGTATCAAAGCGACTATTAATTTTGAAAAAGGATCAACAAAGGTTTTAGAAGCTTGTATGAGCGCGGTTAGACGAAGCGGTATTGTTTCTGTATTAGGCGTTTATCCTGTTAATTATGATAATTTTCCTCTGGGACAATTTTTTGATAAAGGGATAATTTTAAAAGGCGGACAAGCTCCGGCGCACAAACATATCGATAAATTATTAGAATATGTAGTGCAGGGAAAAGTAAAACTTGACGATATTATTACCCACAGAATGCCATTATCACAAATTTCAGATGCTTATAATATTTTTAATAAGCGTGAAGATGGTTGTGTAAAAGTGGTACTCGATCCTTGGAAGTAATGCTTAAAAAGATGAAATTCTAAATAAAAGATTGTTTAGAATTTCATCTTTTATTTTTGAATTTCTTCATAAAACAAAAAAACATCTGCACTATTAAGTACAGATGTTTTTTTATTTTTCCTGAATTACAGCAAGGTTTATTCTGCCGCTACAATATTTACGTTATTTAGCGCAACGTCATTAAGCAAACAATCCGCTTCTTTTTCTTCGGCAAGCGTTTGCGTTAATAATTTTGCTGCGTCGTTTTCACCAAGCGTTTTTGCAAAGGCGCATAACGTACCATAAGTAGCAATTTCATAATGTTCTATTTTTTGAGATGCTGCAATAATTCCGGCATCTCTAACAGCTCCCGGCGCAGTTTCTTCAAGAATGCTGTCGCCTTCTTTTAAAAGTCCCGCCATCGCTTCGCATTTTTTTCCTTCTGCTTTTTCTCCCAAAACATCAAAAACCTTTTCAAGTCTTGCCACTTGGTTTTTAGTCACGGCATGATGTTCTAAAATAGCCGTTGAAAGACTTGCCGCTGTTGCATTTGCCGCCATTTTAGGCAACGCGCCAACAAGAGCATTTTCTGCCCAGTAAATATCTTTAAGGCTGTCAATAAATAAGGCTCTTAAATCTGTAGCTGCATCAGCTGCAGGTTGTACAAAATTTTTATCACTTTTAGCAGGATTAGCCTTGCTATCAGTTGGTTTTTCTGAATTTTTCATATTTTTTTATTTTTGAATGTTATTTGTATAAGTTTTTTTCACGTTCCCAAAAACGATGTTCACTCATAGCGTTTATAAAATCCTGTATAAACGTTTCTGTTCCAATTTCGCCGGATAATACAAGTCCTGCATCGTCATTGCTTATTTTTGAAGCAAAAGGCGCAGCACTTAACACGGCAGTTGCTTCGCCATTGGCACCAATAACTTTGCAATGTTTGTAAGCATCGTTTAAAAATTCCATTACATCATCATTTTCTGCCAAGGCAGTAAGTCCCAATCCATGTGGAATATAAACGGCATCAAACAAAACAGATGATGCAGTTAAGAAACTAAAATCGGCAGCAATTGCTCCATCTTCATCAGTAAGAACGGCTCCTAAATGTGGTGCGATAACCAAACCTTTTGCATCTTCTTTTAAAAGAGCATCTTTCATGTTTTTTACACTTGCTTCAGAAACTCCGTCAGAACAAATAATAGCCACTTTTCGAGAAGCGATTGTAGGTGTATTTGTTGGATTTTTAAGCATAGAAAGTGCATCAGAATTTTCTACTGAAGATTCTACCGTTTTTGGTTCCTGATTGCCCATTTCGTTTTCAGGAGATACACCGTGATTAATTGGCGTTTCAAGAATTGGCGGAACCTGAGTTCCTATTCCCATCGACACTCTTTCTGCTAATTGCATATCAATCTGAGACAAAAGTCCAAGCATTCTTACTCTGATCGCGGCAGTATCAACCTTACCAAGTTCAAAACGTAATGCTTTTACGATATGACTTTTTTCTACATCAGTCTGACTGTTAAAGAATAATTTTGCCTGACCAAAATGATCTGCAAAGCTCTCGCTTCTTTCTCTTACTTTATGAGCATCAACACGTTCGTTAAAACTTGCGAATCCGCCTTCTGCAATTTTAGCCTGATAAGGACAACCTCCGCCTAGCGAATTAGGATGATAACTTACGCGGCCTTTGTTAATTTCCTGACGCATATGTCCGTCACGTTGATTGTTGTGAACCGGAGCAACACTTCTGTTAATTGGAATTTCATGAAAATTAGGACTTCCTAATCTCGAAAGTTGTGTGTCTGTATACGAAAACAATCTTCCCTGAAGCAAAGGATCATTTGAAAAATCAATTCCCGGAACAACATGTCCCGGATGGAATGCAATTTGTTCTGTTTCTGCAAAGAAATTATCAGGGTTTTTGTTCAAAACCATTCTTCCCACGATTGTTACCGGTATAAGTTCTTCAGGAACAAGTTTGGTTGGGTCAAGTAAATCAAACTCGTATTTATGTTCGTCTTCTTCAGGAATAATTTGTACACCTAATTCCCACTCAGGAAAATTCCCCATTTCTATGGCTTCCCATAAATCTTCTCTGTGAAAATCAGGATTTTTTCCGGAGATTTTTTGTGCTTCGTCCCACGCTACTGCATGAGTTCCTAATTTGGGTTTCCAGTGAAATTTTACAAAAGTAGAATTTCCGGCTTCATTGATTAACCTAAAAGTATGAACGCCAAATCCTTCCATCATTCTGTAACTGCGCGGAATAGCACGATCAGACATTGCCCACATAATCATGTGCATAGATTCTGGCATTAACGAAATAAAATCCCAAAAGGTATCGTGCGCAGAGGCAGCCTGAGGCATTTCATTATGTGGTTCAGGTTTTACAGCGTGAATTAAATCTGGAAATTTTGATGCATCCTGAATAAAAAATACGGGGATATTATTACCTACCAAATCATAAATTCCTTCCTGAGTATAAAATTTAACGGCAAATCCTCTTACATCTCGGGCAAGATCCGTAGATCCTCTTGATCCGGCTACTGTCGAAAATCTGGCAAAAACAGGTGTTTTTAAACCGGCTTCCTGCAAAAATCCTGCTTTTGTTAATTCAGGAATTGGATTTGTTACTTCAAAAAAACCATGTGCTCCTGAACCTCTTGCATGTACGATTCTTTCCGGAATTCGTTCATGGTCAAAATGCGTGATTTTTTCTCTCAAAATAAAATCTTCGAGTAGAGAAGGTCCTCTTTCGCCAGCTTTAAGTGAATTGTTATCATCATTAATGCGGACACCCTGATCGGTTGTCAGGAACTTGTTTGTTCCATCGGATTTGTTTATCAACAAATCACGCTGTTTTTCGTCTTGAAAATTTTTCATATCATGCGATTTTGTAATTAAATTTTTTTTTGGTTTGGATGGTTAATGTCAGGTTATGAATAACTTACTGTTCCTTAATTAATCAACGATGTCAAATTTAATTGATGTGCTTATCAAGATTTTATATGATTATTTTATAAGATTGTACAATTTCCATTGTATGTAAAGTCTTTCAAATGCGAGTTACTTTTAATTAGTTGAAAAAGTATAATTTGAAAATAAAATAATGTAATTGATTGATTTCAAATGAATTGATATTTGTGTTAAAAAAGATAAGTTATGCACACAATTTCACCTTGGGCGGCAACCGTTCACGCAGATTTGGAAAATAATACAGCAATTTGGGAAAAGAAATTTCAGGACTATACCTTTCAGGCTTTTAATACCGGCGATTCATTATGGATTGTTGTTATTTGGCCGGATAAGGGAAAGATGGCTTTTCGTGCTGCTTTTGGCATGAACAGTACTTTTGAAGTCACTAATTTATTAGATGACGGAGAACTTCTTGTCATTAATTTAGAAACAAGGCTTGGTAAATATGAAATTTGTGTCAGTTTTCCCAATAATGACATCGCTTTATTGCATTATAAAACATCATTTAAGGCAAATTTTCCCTTGTTGATTCCGTTTTGGCCCAGGGATATTATTCCTTTAACACAAAACGGAAGTGTAGAAAACACTAATGGAAGCATCCATATGAGCCAAATGGGTTCAAGATCAGGAATGTTATTTGCAAGTTTGACCAAACCCAAAACCGGTTCTGTTTTTTACTTTCAAAATCTGAGTTCCTTTAGTCCATATTGCGAAGCTACAAAAACAACATTAGAAAATACTGTTGGAGGAACCTGGCCGGAAATTGGTTTTCAATTACCGTTAACCGAAGAAGAGCCTTTGCCTTCAGATAAAGCGTATGTCGTATCGGATGCATATGTTGTATTCTCAACTGCTATTATTGAAAATGAAATACAAAAAACACAGCAATTTTTAAATAATCTTGCTGATGTTTACTGCGCTTTACCGCATCCTGAAGTTACCTATAATAACTGGCCGGACATTACACAAAAATGCCTTGTCGATCTGCATCAAAGTAGAGGTTGCTGGACACAAACCAAAGGAATTTCGTATCTAAATGCGTATTTGTGCGATTATGATACACCCGCAGAAGTTATGGTACAGCTTGCTGTATTGACGCCATTGAATGAATTGAAAAATTGGTATGGAGAAATTCATCCTCTTTATGAAGAACTGCTCGACGGAATTGATTCTTTTTATGATCCTAAGGTAAAAACGATTAATCGCTGGCTTCCTGAACTTGTTGATAAACTTGATGAATCAGAAGAACAAAAAAAGGAAATGGTGATGGATTCCTGGTATCTGCATCATCCGCTGATGAATTTAACGAGACTCGCTTTAAGCGGAGAAAAAAAGGCAAAGGAACTTGTTTTAAAATCGGTTGAATTTGCGATTAAAGTGGCGCATCATTTTGATTATGAATGGCCGGTTTTTTATAAAATGGATACGCTGGAAGTTATAAAAAAAGAAACTATACGGGAGAAGGCGGTGAAAAAGATGTGCCCGGATCGTATGCACATTTAATGCTGCTGTTATTTAGACTTACAAATGAGAAACGATATTTACATGAAGCTGAAAAAGCTGTAAAAAAATTCGT
The DNA here is from genome assembly GCF_025947065.1 of Flavobacterium sp. N1736. Classification (NCBI taxonomy): domain Bacteria; kingdom Pseudomonadati; phylum Bacteroidota; class Flavobacteriia; order Flavobacteriales; family Flavobacteriaceae; genus Flavobacterium; species Flavobacterium sp. N1736. The sequence continues at coordinate 2,074,485 of NZ_CP109994.1, read as the reverse complement.
TGGCTGTGGTTTTGATATTCTTTATCAGGCGAATAATACGGCTTTTTCTGCCGGAGCACTTTTAGAATTGCATAAAATTACCGGTAAACAGGAATATCTGGATTTGAGTTATGCATGTCTTGCCTGTCTTTTTAAAAATATGCAAATCTGGGATTGCCAGTACGGATTTGGAAAAAATTATCCGAATTACTTTTCTGTTTTTCCGCTTAATGATGCGCCTTATACCGCCGCGTATGAGGAAATGGAAGTATATGCAGGATTATCAGAATATTTAATACAATCCAAAGCAATAGATTTATTGCCGTCATTAAAGATTTTAATTCCTGAATTTCTAAAATATGCGATTAGCAGATTTCCGTATTATTATCCAACAATGCTTCCGGAGGAAATGATATCTGAGGAAGTGAAAACAGGCGAAATCGTAAAAGAATTATGGATTCCGCTTGAAGATCTTTATAATGGATGGGAGAAAAGCGGACAAGTAGGGCAGGAGGTTTACGGTGCCGGAGTAGGTTTTGGAGTTTTGACCAGACAATATCATAAGATTAAAAATGAGGAGTTTTTGCTATTTTCAGATTATCCGCTGGTTGATATGAGAAAATCAAAACAAACAGTCACTTTTAATGTTTTGGGAAGTGCTTCTTTTGAATGCAACTTAAAAATCTTAATTCCCGAAAAGGTAAAATTAAAAATTGAAGTTTCCATTCATAAAAATACGATCGTACCTATTGCAAAAACAGCTGATTTGCTTGAGTATATAATTCCAGCGGAAAGTACGGTTAAAATAGCGTGGCATTAATTTTATTGATTTATAAATATGAAATAAAAATACAGTTTTTAATTACATGTTGATTGATTTCTTAGATTTGTACTAAATACCACAAACTTTTTTATCATGCCGCTAATTGAACAATCAGAATATAATTTTCCTTCTATTATTCACCGCAACAGGCATATATCGACTATTTATGCTGCTTTATTTAAAAAGTTTGACGCTCCGGGATACACAAGAGAAAAACTGGAGTTAAATGATGGAGATTTTATCAATATCGATTTTATTATAGATGATCCTAAAAAAGCAGTTATTTTATGTCATGGTTTAGAAGGAGATTCCCGCAGAACCTATAATAATAGTTGTGCGGCTTATTTTCAGCAGAAAAGTTTTTCAGTTTTTGCATGGAATAATCGAACTTGCGGAGGAGAAATGAACCGTCTTCCAAGGCTTTATCATCATGGTGCGGTTGATGATCTTGATGAAGTAGTTCAGTTTGTTTTACGAAAAGGATTCGAAGATGTTTATTTGATTGGATATTCAATGGGAGGTGTTCAGCTTTTGAATTATTTTGGCTGGAAAAAAATTGATGAGCGTATAAAAGCAGCGGTCTCGATTTCAGTACCAACTCATATTGCAACAAGTGCAGAAGTACTCAAACAAGGCTTTAACAGAGTTTATTTAAAGAATTTTACAATTGATATTAAAAGAAAGCTGAAACACAAAGCTGCACAGTTTCCTGATTTTATAAACAGTGATCAGATTGATAAAATTACTTCTTTTGATGAGGTTGATCATTATTTTACAGCACCGTTACATGGCTTTGCAAGTCGGGATGATTATTATCAGCGTGTTTCTCCTGAATTTTCACTTAAAAATATTACTACTCCGGTTTTGATTATTAATTCTCTTGATGATCCTTTTTTAGGTGAAAGGTGCTATCCCAGAGCTATAGCAAAAGACAGCGCTTATGTTTATCTTGAAACTCCAAAGTATGGAGGACATTGTGCTTTTCCGTTGCGTAATTCAATGTATTCTTATGCAGAGAAAAGAGCGTATGAGTTTTTTAAATCCTGCGGACCTGTAGAAATTTTTAAGGCTTAATAAACTATTCTTTCTTAGGCTCAATCTGCACTTTGAATTTACCCCAAAAAGGATTATCAGCCATTTGCGAATGTCCAATTACTAAAATATAATTTCCTTTTTGTTTAAGCGGAATATTCAAATCCATTCCAAAAGGTCCGTCTGAAGAATTATCAGGAAAAATAATTTGGTTGAAACGGATGTTTCCTTTACCTGTAGTTGGGATAATATTTGCTTTTAATTCGCCTGAGTCTTCATTTTTAAATTTGACATATATCCTCGGATGAATAGAATCTAAGGAACCTTCAGCTATAAATAGACCTTTTTCATTTATAAAATTCATAACGATCGTGTCGCCAATTTGTTTGTTCTCATCTTTGCTCACTTCCTGGTTTTCCTTCGTAAGAATTGAATCTGAGGTTTGAATCGAATCATTCTGATTTTTAATAGAAATATCTTTATTTTCTTTTTGTTGACATGCAAAAAAGAAAATCGACAGTAAAAGCATTAAAAAATTTTTCATAACAGTATTTTTAATAAAACATCTCAAATTTAGATTCTTTCTTAGAATTTATTGTTACATAATAACATTTGTATTTTGCAGGATCTGGAAGATGCAATGTTTTATATTATACTGAATGTGATCCTATTTAACACAAATAGTTGGTTTAATTCTTATGGCAAGTGATGCGTCAATATTAACTTCTTCTGGCTTTTATAAGCATTATAGATAAAAAAACTTATTTTATGATTTTTAAACCTTCTTGGGGGAATTATAATTTTAAAGATATAAGATATTTGCATCGGTAAGTGGGTTACCAACATAGTTTTAATAGTTTGTTGTTAGTGAAAATTATTAATTTGATAATTTTATGAAAAGAGAACTTCGGTTCTCTTTTTTTATATGATTTTATCAGTGCTTTCTAAAGACTAAATAATCCGGGAAACTTTCACTAAAATTTTTATTGTCTTCATTTGGAAAAGATAAAATTGATTAATCAGAAAAAAAGCAGCCATATAACTACTTCTTAAATAGTATAAGATAACAAATAAAGCAATACTATTTATTATTCGCTTGACTTATTGAAAACCTAAGTAATTATAATAAAGGCTAAAATTTTATGTAAGACAGTATCCTTATATATACATCTTTTATTTATTTCACTATAGTATCTGTATACTTTAATAGATATTCAAATACGGTAAAGTGACGGCTTTTTTACTAATCAATAAAGCTTACTGTTCAATATAATTATTCCTTCCTTTTAAAAATAGCATTTCGTATACCAAATTAAAAATGTCTTATTCTATAGATCTAAAAACTTCTACAGGTAAAAGTCTCTCGTAATTGGCTGGACCTTTGCACTTTCAAATTCCAATGTTTGAATTATTGGATAAATAAAAAATAATAACAATAAAGAATAAATCTTATGAAGAATAGATTACTCCCTTTAGTATTTGTTTTAGGATGTTACTCGGCTTACTCTCAGGTGGGTATAGGTACTCTTAATCCGGATGCAGCCGCACAATTAGACATTAAGTCTGGACATAGAGGTCTTTTAGTACCCAGAGTTGCTTTAACTGATATTAAAGACATTGAAACAGTTATAAATTTAGATACAGATAAAGACATCCCTTTCTCTTCTAATAGCTTGTTAGTTTATAATACAAACACTTCTACAGGTGTTGATGGTGTTACTCCAGGATATTACTATTGGACTTCTCAGAATAAAAGATGGAATAAAATAGTTACTACTTCAGATTTAGCCGCTTTATCCAGTACTGTAGCAGCAGCTGGAGCTCCTGGTAAAAGAGGAGAACTTGGATATCCGGGAGAAGGTGTAAATCTTTATACGGATACCACTACAAGTACTGTTTATGTACAAAATACAGATGGTACATGGACTTCTATCAACGGAAAAGACGGTGCAGCCGGAAATAACGGAAAAGACGGAATGATTGGCGGAACCGGAGCCCCTGGAACAGCCGGAGCCTCTGGAATTGGCAAGGACAGTACTATTTATATTGACAATGCAACCGATACGGTTTATATTTTAACACCTGGAGCAGATCCTGCCAAGCCGGAAAGCTGGGTTGCGATCAACGGAAAAGACGGATTGGACGGTAAAAACGGAATTGCAGGCGGTAAAGGTTTACCGGGTGCAGCAGGTTTAGACGGTACTATCGAAATGTACATTGACCAGACTACAGGAATTGTTTATGTAAAAGATCCAAAAGATGCTTCTCAATGGGTTCCATTAAACGGACCAACAGGAAACAATGGTAAAGACGGTATGACCGGCGGAACCGGAGCTCCTGGAACAGCTGGAGCCTCAGGAATCAACAAAGACAGTACTATTTATGTAGACAACGCTACAGGTAATGTTTATATATTGACTCCCGGAGCAGATCCATTAGATCCTGCAAGCTGGGTTTCTATCAACGGAAAAGACGGTGCAGCCGGAAATAACGGAAAAGACGGAATGATTGGCGGAACCGGAGCCCCTGGGACAGCCGGAGCCTCTGGAATCGGCAAGGACAGTACTATTTATATTGACAATGCAACCGATACGGTTTATATTTTAACACCTGGAGCAGATCCTGCCAAGCCGGAAAGCTGGGTTGCGATCAACGGAAAAGACGGATTGGACGGTAAAAACGGAATTGCAGGCGGTAAAGGTTTACCGGGTGCAGCAGGTTTAGACGGTACTATCGAAATGTACATTGACCAGACTACAGGAATTGTTTATGTAAAAGATCCAAAAGATGCTTCTCAATGGGTTCCATTAAACGGACCAACAGGAAACAATGGTAAAGACGGTATGACCGGCGGAACCGGAGCTCCTGGAACAGCTGGAGCCTCAGGAATCAACAAAGACAGTACTATTTATGTAGACAACGCTACAGGTAATGTTTATATATTGACTCCCGGAGCAGATCCATTAGATCCTGCAAGCTGGGTTTCTATCAACGGAAAAGACGGTGCAGCCGGAAATAACGGAAAAGACGGAATGATTGGCGGAACCGGAGCCCCTGGGACAGCCGGAGCCTCTGGAATCGGTAAGGACAGTACTATTTATATTGACAATGCAACCGATACGGTTTATATTTTAACACCTGGAGCAGATCCTGCCAAGCCGGAAAGCTGGGTTGCGATCAACGGAAAAGACGGATTGGACGGTAAAAACGGAATTGCAGGCGGTAAAGGTTTACCGGGTGCAGCAGGTTTAGACGGTACTATCGAAATGTACATTGACCAGACTACAGGAATTGTTTATGTAAAAGATCCAAAAGATGCTTCTCAATGGGTTCCATTAAACGGACCAACAGGAAACAATGGTAAAGACGGTATGACCGGCGGAACCGGAGCTCCTGGAACAGCTGGAGCCTCAGGAATCAACAAAGACAGTACAATTTATGTAGACAACGCTACAGGTAATGTTTATATATTGACTCCCGGAGCAGATCCATTAGATCCTGCAAGCTGGGTTTCTATCAACGGAAAAGACGGTGCAGCCGGAAATAACGGAAAAGACGGAATGATTGGCGGAACCGGAGCCCCTGGAACAGCCGGAGCCTCTGGAATCGGTAAGGACAGTACTATTTATATTGACAATGCAACCGATACGGTTTATATTTTAACACCTGGAGCAGATCCTGCCAAGCCGGAAAGCTGGGTTGCGATCAACGGAAAAGACGGATTGGACGGTAAAAACGGAATTGCAGGCGGTAAAGGTTTACCGGGTGCAGCAGGTTTAGACGGTACTATCGAAATGTACATTGACCAGACTACAGGAATTGTTTATGTAAAAGATCCAAAAGATGCTTCTCAATGGGTTCCATTAAACGGACCAACAGGAAACAATGGTAAAGACGGTATGACCGGCGGAACCGGAGCTCCTGGAACAGCTGGAGCCTCAGGAATCAACAAAGACAGTACAATTTATGTAGACAACGCTACAGGTAATGTTTATATATTGACTCCCGGAGCAGATCCATTAGATCCTGCAAGCTGGGTTTCTATCAACGGAAAAGACGGTGCAGCCGGAAATAACGGAAAAGACGGAATGATTGGCGGAACCGGAGCCCCTGGAACAGCCGGAGCCTCTGGAATCGGCAAGGACAGTACTATTTATATTGACAATGCAACCGATACGGTTTATATCTTAACACCTGGAGCAGATCCTGCCAAGCCGGAAAGCTGGGTTGCGATCAACGGAAAAGACGGATTGGACGGTAAAAACGGAATTGCAGGCGGTAAAGGTTTACCGGGTGCAGCAGGTTTAGACGGTACTATCGAAATGTACATTGACCAGACTACAGGAATTGTTTATGTAAAAGATCCAAAAGATGCTTCTCAATGGGTTCCATTAAACGGACCAACAGGAAACAATGGTAAAGACGGTATGACCGGCGGAACCGGAGCTCCTGGAACAGCTGGAGCCTCAGGAATCAACAAAGACAGTACGATTTATGTAGACAACGCTACAGGTAATGTTTATATATTGACTCCCGGAGCAGATCCATTAGATCCTGCAAGCTGGGTTTCTATCAACGGAAAAGACGGCGCAGCCGGAAATAACGGAAAAGACGGAATGATTGGCGGAACCGGAGCCCCTGGAACAGCCGGAGCCTCTGGAATTGGTAAGGACAGTACTATTTATATTGACAATGCAACCGATACGGTTTATATTTTAACACCTGGAGCAGATCCATTAGATCCTGCAAGCTGGGTTTCTGTTAACGGTAAAGACGGAAAAGATGGTTTACTGGGTATTCCTGGAGCACCTGGTGCAAGTGGAGTAAGTATTCCTGCCGGAACTGCAATGGTTATTGACGATACAACAGGAATTATATACGTATTAGTACCTGAAACAGATCCTAAAGACCCTGCAAACTGGAAACCTATTAACGGACCTGCAAGCAAAGGAAGTTTAACCGCAGAAGGAATTGTTTCTGTAACAAACGGTAAAGATATATTGTTTTCTGATGCTGTAATTAGAGTTAACGGAGGTACAAACGGACAAGTATTAACAACAGATGCAAATGGTAAAGCAGTTTGGGTAACTCCAACAGCAGCTGAAACAGGAGCTTTAAAAATTGTTAATGTTACAACCGGAGGAGATGTAGATCTTGCAAAAGATATAACAATTATGAATGCAACTGGTAAATCAGGAATTTTAGATCTTAAATTACCGTCTGCACCAGATGCCTCTTTAGTAGGAAAAGTTTTTACTTTTAAACGTACTGACGATAATAGCAACGCAATTGTTAAGATTAAAACTGACGGTGGATTAATTAATGGAAAAGAAACTCAAATGACACTTGGTGAGACCAATACGGTTAAACTATTGTTAGAATCTGTTTCCCCATTAAGCTGGCAGACGCTTTAATTAACAAAGATTATTTTTTAACTAAGTTAAAAGAGGAAGCATCGCTTCCTCTTTTTTCATTTATATCATTCACAGCCTGTATAAAAGATTTTCAGATTATTCAATTGTCGGATTTAAAGATTTAATAATCTAATCAGCGATCCGGTAAACTGCAATCCAACAATCCAATAATCCAACAATCTAATTTAATCTAACGGTTTAGTTAGTCTTACAATTTAAAAATCTAAAAATCCGACAATCGAAAAACCAAAAAAAGATGTTCCATAATGCCCTATTTTGTAATTCTGAAAACTTTTAAAGGCAAAGTTAAAATGATATAAGAGAGATCTTTGCACGTGAATAAAAAAAGGTTAATGATTAAAAAGTTACGCAATAGTATTAATTAAATTCAATGACAAATGAGATTTAAAATGAAAACAGTATTAACATTCGTGTTAATGGGATTTGGGATAATAGTATCTCATGCTCAAACAGGTATCGGAACCAATAATCCGGACAATTCTGCACAGTTAGATATTACTTCTGCAAAAAGAGGCCTTCTGATTCCAAGAGTTGCTTTGGTAGAAGTTGCAAGTCAGCTTCCAATTGTAGGAACACCTGCAGAAAGTTTGTTGGTATACAATATCACTAACAATGCTTCTGTAACCCAGGGGTTTTATTACTGGAGTAGTGAAAAAAAATGGGTAAAAATGACAACCGGAGAAAATGAAGGAGGTTCACAAGTAGCTGATTTTATTACCACCAGTATTGATTACGAGGTAAAAGATGCAGATTACACCATTGTTGCTTCTAAGCTAACAAATGATATTACTATTACCCTGCCGGCTGCAACAGCAAGTAAAGGAAGAGTATTGGTAATAAATCAGCTTAATGGTACAGATGCTGCAGGTAAAGAACTTACAGTAAAATTTAATGTACCTGTGGTATATTCTGATGCAGTAAGCAAAAGCGAATTAATGGCACCTTATTATTCGGCTACAGGCGGAAGTCTGAAAATTACATTACAATCTGACGGACTTAACTGGCATGTAATTTCGGCTCTTTAAGAGCTGTAAATTAAATCTTGTCAACAATAATCAGGCAAATTTAAAAACAATTTAATAATACAATAATGAAAAAAAATCTATTTTATATATGGCTTTTGTTTGTGGCCATGTTATTTTCAGTAAATACAAGCGCACAGGTCACCATTGGGGGTAAAAAAGCTCCTGAGGCATTCTCTGTGTTAGAGTTGGGTAATAAAGGAGGGCTTAGACTGCCTCAGTTAACAACTGCAGAGCGTAATGCTTTTACAGTTTCAGGAAATGCATTAGCAAATGGTCTTACTATTTTTAACAAAACGGTAAACTGTGTTGAGTATTGGAACGGCGGCCGTTGGGTGAGCTTGTGCGAAGGTACTTCTCAAATTACGATTAGTCCGGCAGCATGTCTTACAGTAGCAACAGATGGTACAGGATGTGCGCAGGAATTTAGCATTACAGACCCGGATTGTCCAAACGGACCTTTTATGTTTACCATTGTAGCAGGAGGCGAATATGCTTCGTTGTATAATGTAGATACTAAAAACGGTAAATTTAATGTTGGTTTTTCAGAGAATGCTTCTGTAAATGCACGTTCTGTATTAGTACGTGTTAGCAGTTCATGTAATAATTCATTTAAAGATTTCTTATTCTCTCAAAACGGAGTAGAATGTACATCAATGACGTACGCAGTACCTGTGGTAAGCCCTTCGTCAAGCGATCTTAGTTTGTGTTCCGGTGGGGCAGTATATCTTTCGGTTCCTGCTAATACAGCAAATCTGGATAAATTAATCTGGACCCGTAACGGTATCGAAGTATCGCGTGGCACATCTTTTTTTGTGGCAACACAAAAAGGAAAATACAATGTATCTATGGGTGCAGTAGGTTGTAATACCAATATAGCCAACGAGCGCAATGTTAAAGAATCAAGTACGGCAGCTCCTGCAGGTATCTCTATATTATCATCAAACAATGGTGTTATTTGTGGTACTAATGCGGTTAAGCTTACGGCTTTGGGGAACAACGCAAATGTAGTATGGTTTCATAACGGGGTTCAGGATAGTAAAACAGGAGCAGTAATTACACTTAATGCTGCCGGTGATGTAGGAACATGGTTTGCAGCTATTAAAGAAGGTAACTGTTTCTCTCAGGCTTCTAATTATATAGTGGTATCAAAAAGTGCAGTAACAGGACAAGTAAGCCTTAATGCAAATGATGCCCTGGTAAACGGTCAGCCATTAAATAGTTTTACAGCTTTTTGTAAAGGCGGAAGTTTAGATTTAAGTGTTGCCAACAAACAAAATGGTGTAACTTATACCTGGTATAACGGTGCTGAAGCAATAAGCAGTAATCCTTTTGCAATACCAGCATCACAAACTACTATTTTATTAAGCCTTGTGGCTACAGATAATACAGGGGCAGTTTGTCCTGCAGAAATAAACTCTACCGAAAAACAAATCGTTACTACAGGAGCTCCGGCACAACCGGACATTACAGGTAATAATGTATTATGTAACGGTACTACAGATTTAACAATTGTACCACAAGTTGCAGGTACTTATACTTATACATGGTACAAAGGCGCTGTAAAAATGGCAGCTACTACACCTACTATCACGGTAAATACACCGGGTGAAGTGTATTATGCTACTATTACCAATGCAACAGGATGTTCTAGTACTATGGCAACCAAAGTAATAAGCCCAACGGTTTCAAACTTGCCGGTATTGTCATGGATCTCTAAACCGGCTACCGCTACTTTTGGAGCCAATGTTACTTTGCAGACTGCTATAGAGTTTGGTCCTGCAGTTTCATATACATGGTCAGCAACAAATGGCGCTGCTATTATTGGTTCAGGAGCAAGTGTTACAATACAGCTTCCTGCGTCAGGTACAGATGGTCTTACCGTAGAGGTAAAAGTAACCGCAGTAAATGCTTGTGGTAAATCTATCGAGCTTATAGCGGCTGTTGTTTTAAACAACGCATGTCCTACTCCGGTACTTACAGCACAGTCAGAGCTTGTACAAACCATTACATCAGGAGCAGGTGCACCTGTATCTGTATCGGTTAGCGGTGGGGTTAGCCCAACTTACCAATGGTATAGCAATACTACAGCCAGTACATCTGGTGGTGCTATGATTAGCGGCGCTACTACAGCAAGTTATTCTTATAAACCGGCAGGTCCAGGTATCAGTTATGTATATTGTATCGTGACCAATGGTTGTGTAGGCAGCTATACAGCAGCTTCACCGGTATTTACCATTACAACACAGGTTAGCCCGGATACTATACCTCCAGGATCAGGAACATTAAATGGTAGAACCTGTTTTGATATTGCTGAAAGCAATGATAATGCGACTTGTGGTACTTTAGTATCCCGTACATCTAATAAGGCTAATTTTGCGCTTTCTACGGTAAATACACAAGTATACACCTTTACACCATATGGGGCAGTAAGTAAAGTTCGTTTTATGTATGTAGAGTCACTTACAGGAAATATTGTACAGTCTATGACGGCTAGTGGTAAAGAAGATGCCCTTAATGTATCTGGAGCTGTTACTACTACATTAATATACAAATCTACGTTAAGCTCCGGTGGTGCAGCCGGTACAGGAGCAGCATACGGTAAAACAGATGCTAGTGCCTTATCGGTTACGATTTATGCGGTTTACAATAATAAAGCAGATGGTTCCGGAACAGATGTACAGGTTAAACTAAAAGCATCAATAAAAGACTGTTCTTGTTGTGGTGCGATGATTAGCCCTACAGTCTGGAAAAACTTTCTGTGCCATAATCTTGGTGCCGATGTATCCCTGGATCCATTTGTTGGTGCTTTAGGTATACTTGGTAATTATTACCAGTATGGTCTAAAAGAGCCAAGAGCAAATATATTTGATTATCTAGCACCAGTAGGTTCTATAGATTCAACATGGGGTGCTAATGGAATTAAAACTAGTACTGATCCATGTCCAACTGGATTTCGTGTACCTACGGTGAATGAATGGAAAGGAGTGCTAGATAATAATAGCTCTAGTAGAGTAGGTTCAGGTTCTGCATCAACTTATGATAAGGGTGTAAAAATAGGCTCTTTATTTTTACCTTTAGTAGGTTATATATCATATCTTGGTAGTAGGGCTTATGTTGGAGTTGAGGGAAGGTATCTAGCTGCTAATGGGCAAGTACTTGTAGTAGGTGATATTCAGTATGGGATGGGGATATATGGAACTGACGCTAGGTCTGGTAGCAGCGTTCGATGTATTGCCGAATAAAAAAATAATTAATAAATAATTCTGTTTAGGATTTTAGTCCTGAAGGAAGTTTGTTTTTACTTCAGGAATTGAACAGTAAGGTTAAAAAAAAAGTAGCAAAGCTATTTTTAAGACAGATTAATTATACATAAAAATAAGCCCTCCGCTTTTCATTTCTGCTATCCTGCAGAAAGGAGAAGCGTTGGGCATTTTAAAGCATTACGATGTCAGATTACTTTTATTTTTTACTATCTTGCTTAAAATCAATGGGTAACATCTAAAAAATACATAATATGAAAAGAAAATTATATATAAGTGTCATGGTTATTTTTAGTGTAACCGCACTACAGGCACAAACCGTGCAAATAAGTTTACCGCACTATGCAGGTAAAGAATACAGCTATGCGCTTACACAAGGAGATAAAAGAGATACTATAGCAAAAGGTATGCTTACCAAGACCGGTACTGCTGCATTGGTACTTCCTAAAGCATACAAGGGGTATAAGGGTCTTGCACAGTTTACTGTTGCTAAAACTCAAAATATAGAGTTTATTGTAAACAACGAGAACATTGCCGTAAGCAGTACAGCAGAGCAGTTTACAGCAGAGAATGTAAAAATCACCAACTCGCCTGAGAATGATTTTATAAAAGCAGCGCAGCAGCAAAAAAGCATACTCGATAAAATGGGTATTGCCAAGGCAGTTTTGCAGGTTTATCAGCCACAAGAACCGTTATATATCGTTTTTGAGAAAGAAAAAGCAAACCTGAACAGCCAGTTTGCCATACAGCAAACCCTGGTACAAAATAGCCCGCTATATGCAGCGCGCGTACGCGAAATGCTCAATTTTTTAATGCATACAGGCAATACCCCAGATATGAGCGAAGAAGATTTAATTAAGCAGTTTAGTCCCTACATTCGCAACACCCTCGATATAGATGCCTTATACACCAGTAATTTATGGAGTCCCGTAATACAAAACTGGGTACAAATGCAGCAATATGCCGTAAAAGACGATGCAGTATTGTTTGAGGATGCCAAAGTAATTTTATCGCGTATAAAAAGCAATACGGTGTACACTGCTTTTGCAGAAAAAATGGTGGGTGTATTCGCCAAAGCCGGAAAAGATTATCTGGTAACAGAATTAGGCGCATATGCAGCAAAATCCGGCAGAGTACTAAATCCGGGTAATAATTTGTTAAGTGCCATGAATGATCTTGGTGCCGGTTCTATAGCTCCGGTTTTGCAAACTGCAACAGGTAAAAAAACGATTAAAAATAAAACCCTATTATTCTTTTTCGAATCAGGATGCAACAATTGCGAAAACGAAATGCATTCGTTATTGGGTAATTACGATGTAGTTACAAAAAATGGTTTCGAAGTAATTACCGTTGCTGCAGATTTAACAAAAAATGCCGGTGACGGTCACGGTCACGTGTTTCCCTGGAAAGATCAGTTATGTGACTATAAAGGATTTAAAGGCCCAAATTTTATCAACTACGGCATCATAGGAACCCCAACCTTTTTTGTTATCGACGAAAAAGGTAAAATCACAGGCCGTTACGCAACCTTAGCCGAGGCAGGAGTTTTACAATAAACAAACCATAGACAGTAAAGAATATTACAGTACATCATAAATAAAATACCTTATTTTGAAATAAACTGGACTTATTCGGATCATAAACGCATTTTTTTAAATTGATATTTGCCATTATTTTTATTTGCTTTGGTTAGGCATTAATGATTTGTTTTTTTTAATGAGGGAATACATATTCCCTCATTTTTTGTTTAGTTCCTTAAGCAAATAAAAAGAATCTATACAATTATTATTTCACATACTTACCAGAAGACCGGAAATTGATTTTAGAAAAAAACGTTATTCTCAGATAGATTATTAAATTAAAATCCTCGAAACTTCTCTTATTCTACTTCTTTAAAGGTATTTTGATTGTTAAAAATTGAGCAATAGCTTCTTCTGTAAACCCAATAGTAAATTACTTTTTATTATAATTCTGTAACTTAAAATAAGAATTTAACAGATAGAGATACTATTTTGCTTTTATCTTATTTAAAGCAGGTTTTGCTGCTTCATTTTATTTAAAGTCATAAATCTTATTGCGTGCAAAAAGTAATTAAAATCTTTGGGCATTCGCCTATTCAGCCTGATTTAAAGAGAATTAAATACTGTATTTAACGTGGTAAAATCCAGTATTAAGTACTGTTAAAGCGCTTTAGTTTTTCAAGGGTTTGGTTGTTAGTTGTTTATAAATCAAGTATTGACCTTATTTTGATATAGTGATAACTTTTACGGGTTTAATACCTTTTGTTATGGATTTACTTTTGCATCTTAAATAAGGTACGATTGTATAACCTATATAACTAAGATGTATGAAAAAAAATGACTCTTATAAAGTAATAAATAAATTAAGACCCGTTTTGTCACGCGGCAAAAGTTCAGGGGGCATGTTCAGTTGCCTGATGATTTTATTGATTTGTCAAACAGGGCACGCCCAGTTTAATAATGAAGGAGAAATTCGGGTAAAGGCTGGTACCGAGATGTATATTTATGAAGATTATGAAAATGAAGAATCTGGCGTTTTTATAAATGACGGGCAGGTTTCTATTTTTAAAAACTGGCTTAACAAAGGTATAGTTGGTTTCGATCCCGATTATAAAGGAACAACTTTTTTTAGGGACAAGGATTCTTCAAAAGTTTTCAAACCTCAGTTAATTAACGGAGATGGATTGTCGGAGTTTCAAAATTTAGTTTTTGATAATAGTATTGATAAAAAACAAATGCCTTTTTTGTTGCAAACTAACATTAATGCGGCTGGAATGGTTTCTTTTAAAAACGGGGTTATTAATGCTCTTCACGAAGATGCTCTGGTAATTTTTGGTGAAAATGCACTGCATGAAAATGCAGGAAATCAAAGCTTTGTTGACGGAAAGGTAGCAAAAAAAGGTAATGCCAGGTTTGAATTTCCTGTTGGTGATGGTAATGAAGAAAAGCTATTTTTTTACAGACCTAATATTGCAGACTCTTCATTAGGAGAGAACACCTATATATCTCAATATTTTTTAAGAAAAACAAACAATGAGTTTCTTCCGGCAGACAAGAAAGATGTTGCTGTACTTAAAGTAAACAATGCAGAATACTGGCAGGTAACTCAGGAGAGCGGACCAGATAAAATTATTTTGGGTCTTACTCTGAATGATGCAACAACACCAAATGATTTTAGTAATCTAAATGCCGATGAACAACTGGCAATAGTTCGCTGGGATGGTGAAAAATGGGTAAGCGAAGGCGGAATTGCTGAAAACATATCCGGCACTAATTATTCAAACCTTATTATGGGTGAAGTAACAGGATATGGATTTTTCACAATAGGAATTGTTAAGAAATCAATTGAACCACGTAAAGATGAAATAATAGTTTACAACGCTATTTCGCCAAACGGAGATGGTCTTAATGACACTTTTCATATTGCAGGAATTAATAGCTATCCGGATAATACAGTTGAAATATACAACCGTTGGGGTGTAAAAGTGTATGATACCAAAGGATATAATGAAAGTGACAATATGTTTACAGGATATTCTGATGGACGCGCCACAATAAAAAGAGGAGAAAAACTACCAACCGGAACTTATTTCTATATCCTGAGATATAATAAAGACGGGAATGGAATGGAGAAATCAGGTTATTTATATGTAAATAATCAATAAAAAATAAAAATTAAGGAATAAAAAAATAAGAACAGCTAATGAAAAATATTTTTTACATAACAGTCATAATGTTGCTTGGAGTTTGTAGCGCATCAGCACAGCAACAATCCCAGTATACACAATATATGTATAATACGATGACATTTAACCCTGGTTATACCGGTTCAAGAGAGGTAGTAAGTGCAATGGCTTTATACAGAACGCAATGGGTAGGATTAGATGGAGCTCCAAAAACAATGAATTTCTCTATTCAGAGCCCGTTAGGATATCATGGTAATGGTATAGGTTTAAACATTGTTAACGATGAGATTGGACCAACAAAAAATTTAGGTGCAATGCTTAATTATGCCTATACAATTGAAACAGATAACGAACTGAAGTTTTCTTTTGGAATTTCGGGAGGTATTGAAAATTTAGTAATAGATTATTCAAAATTAAATGTTGAAAATCAGGATGCTTATCTAACAGGAAGAGAGTCTATGTTATCTCCTAATGTAGGAGCTGGTGTATATGTGCATTCGTATAATTGGTATGCGGGATTATCTTCGCCTAAATTATTACAAACAAGTCATGATGATAATGTAGCCGCTTCTGTATATTCTTCTAAAGCACATTTTTATGGTATCGCAGGATATGTTTTTGACATTAATCCATATTTACGATTTAAGCCGGCTGTATTGGCAAAATTTGTATCCGGAGCACCTATATCGCTGGATTTATCTGGAAATTTCCTGATTAATGACAAGTTTACACTTGGAGCGGCTTATCGTTTAGATGCCGGTGTTAGTGCAATGGCTGGTTTTCAGTTAACAGATGCGATCCAGATTGGATACGGATACGATTACGAAACAACCAGGCTGTCAAATTATAACTCGGGTTCTCATGAGTTTTTTCTAAGGTTTGATCTGTTTACAAAATCAGGTAAACAATTGATTAATCCAAGATTCTTTTAATTAATGATGTCACAATTACTTATGAAAAAATATTTACTACTTTGGATAGTTTTATTTGGTCTGCATACAACATATTCGCAGACTAAATTAGTTGATAAGGCCGAAAAAGAATTCGATCAAAAAGCATATGCATCTGTAAACGCAGATAATCTGTTTAATACTTTGGTTGAAAATAAATTTGGGTCTGCTGCAGTATATGCAAAACTTGGAGATTCATACTATTTTAACGGAGATTATGAAAATGCGGTTAAAGCATATGATTATGCTGATAAGTTAGAAGATGAGTATGCTTTTACCAGTGGTCAGTTATTTAGATATTCACAATCGTTAAAATCAGTAAAACGATATAGTGAAGCCACTAGATTTATTAAGCAGCTAAATTTAAAAAAAGGAAATGAATCGTTAAATTCGAGTATAGATTATCTAAAGGATATACAAGATCAATCTAACAGATACGCTATTAAACCAGTAACGGCTAATTCTAACATGCCGGATTACGGAACTGCATTTTTTAATAATGACCATGTAATTTTTACTTCGGCACGAGATACTATTGGAAAAAAATACAGAGATGCCTGGACAGGTAAACCATATTTTAAGCTTTACGAAGCAACCATTTCAAATGGAGATCTGATAGATCCAAAAAAATTAACCGGAAAAATTAATTCGGTATATCATCAATCAACACCTGTAATTACAAGTGATGGAAAATTTATGTTTTTTACCAGAAGTAATATAAAAGGAAACAAACTTAAATCTGATAAATCGAATATAAACCATCTTAGAATTTACAGAGCAACTCTTGTTGACGGTGTTTGGGATAAAATAGAAGATTTGTCTATTAATAATGATTCGTATTCAAATGCACATCCTGCTTTAACACCTGATGATAGAAAAATGATTTTTGCATCAGACAGACCAGGATCTTTAGGTCAGACAGATCTATATGAAGTCGAAATTAAAATAGATGGCACTTTTGGGGAACCAAGAAATTTAGGTCCATCGATTAATACTATTGGCAGAGAAACTTTTCCTTTTATAACTAAATCGGGACAATTGTACTTTTCATCAGACGGACAACCCGGACTTGGTGGTCTGGATGTTTTTGCTACTGTAAAAAATAATGACAATAGCTATTCGGTTACTAATGTAGGAGAACCTATTAATTCCGGAGATGATGATTTTGGTTTTGTAATCAATGATGAAAAGAAAGGTTTTTTCTCGTCTAACAGAAGCAAGAACGATCAAATTTACAGTCTGACAGAATTTCAACCTGTAAAAGAGATTGATAAAACAGTTACCGTTATTGGTAAAACATTTGATGCGACAACAGGGGATCCTTTACCCGATGTTAAGATTACAGTATATGATAAGGATAACAGAGTTGTAGATATATTTTATACCGATAATGCGGGAGAATATATGCTTAAAATTCCGGTTGGAGATCATACTATAAAATATGAGAAACCAGGTTATATTTCCTCAAATGATGTAATTTCGTCTAAATCAGGAAGTAATGGTGTAGTTACTATTAATAAAACCCTTAAAATTGATCCAAATGCAACAAAATTCCCTGCGGATGGTTCAGGTAGCATAAGCAATGGGGATAATATTGTAGTGAAACCTATTTATTTTGACCTTAATGGTACCAAAATTAAAAAGTCTTCAATGGTGGAAATGAATAAAATTGTAAAAATTCTAAAAAATTATCCAACAAGTACAATTGATGTTAAGTCACATACTGACAGTCAGGGAAATAATGAGTATAATCTTAAACTTTCTGAAAGAAGAGCACAGGCAACAATCAAGTATTTAGTGAGTAAAGGAATTCGACCTGCTCGCGTTACCGGAAAAGGATATGGAGAAACTGAATTACTGAACAATTGTGCTGATGGTGTTAAATGTTCAGATAGTGAACATGAAATAAACAGACGCTCAGAATTTATTATACAATTTCACAATAAAGATTAATTTTTTTTTTAATAGTATATAAATACAAAAGGGTATCTGAAAAGATATCCTTTTTGTGTTTTAATTCAGTAGCTTTTGTTCATCATGAAACTAAATGCCGATACATAAATAAGGAAAAGGCACAAATCATCTTAAATAAATAAAACCTGTAAATTTTAGGATTTGCAGGTTTTTTGTTTTTCAATGTTTTTAATAAAGTTGCCTGTTATGCTTCTCATTTTGGATGCCTGATCGTATCATTTTGATAGGAATTTGAAAGTAAAATAATAACTATTATTTGTATTTTATTGGTAGTCAGTGTTTTGATTCGTTTTGAATTTCTTTGGCATATCGTTTGTTTTTATGGAGTAGAAAACAATAAAAAAAATATGAAAGCAAATAGAACCAGAACCAAGGAGATTACGAAACAATATGTAACTAATAAATCCAGACAGAATAAGGATAGTATCATTAACTTAATGGTATTTACTATCGTTTTCTTTATTACAGTTTTGCTCATTTCTCAAATGGTATAAGTTATTACATAAACGATTATGAAAATTATAGACCCCGTTATAGATCCTAAAATAAACCTGACAAAGATTTTTTCATTTCGTAACAAGCCAATTTTTCCATCAGGCGAAGATGTTGCTGAACCCGTTGAATTTACTATTGAAAAAGCCAGATCTGCTCACACTTTTTGGATCAAACAAATCTGCGAAGAAACATTAGCATCTGCTTTAGCCCGTGGAACCGGTATTTCAGGACGTTCGCCGGAAATGCTTGAGACAAAAATGAAAAAGGGTGAAGCCGTAATCGCTTTTGCATCAGATGGCAGATGGGCAGGTTTTTCTTTTATTTCTGCATGGGAAAATGGAAAATTTGTTTCTAATTCAGGATTAATTGTAGCACCTGAATTCAGACATACGGGACTTGCAAAAAGAATCAAAAAAAAGATTTTTGAGCTAAGTCGAGAGAAGTATCCGGATGCACGTATTTTTAGTTTAACCTCTGGTCTTGCTGTAATGAAAATGAACCATGAATTGGGTTTTGAACCGGTTACCTTTTCGGAACTTACCAATGATGATCTTTTTTGGGAAAATTGTAAAACCTGTGTCAATTGTCCTATATTAATGAGTAAAGGAAGAAAAAACTGTTTATGCACAGCAATGCTTTATGATCCAAAAAGTGATACCGTTTCCAGTTAAAAGATCATTGATGAATAAAAAGTTAAATTGCCTAAATAAAAAAAACCTGCGAATCCTTTGATTTGCAGGTTTTTGTTTTTCAGTGTTTATTTGCTCAATTCTCTTTTTGAAGGTAGGTAATAAAGTCTAAAGGCGAAACTCCGGTAATTTTTTTAAAGTTGATTGTAAATCTGCTGTGCGACGAAAAACCGGACTGATCTGCAAGGTAACTTATTTTATATTTTAAATAATTGCTGTCGTTTCTCAAACGATCAACAATATAATTTATTCGAAGCTCATTGATATAACCTGCAAAATCTTTCGATTTATGTTTATTAATCACATAAGACAAATACCGGTGGTTTATATTAAGTTCTGCAGCAACAGAATTCAATGATAAATCCTTATTTAAATAAAAATGAGACTTTTCGAATTCCTGTATGCTTTTGAGAATACTATTTTCTGTAGCCTCAGACATATATTCTTTTGCAATTTCTTTTTTTGGCTCTGATACAGCTTCAATATCAATATCAGGAACTTCCTGCGTTTTATTTATGAATTTTTTAAATTTTTTATAATCTTGCTGTCTTCGGTAATAGTAATATCCAAGAATTAGCAAAATAGAAAAGATACAAATACCGATAATGATATAGGTCGTTTTTTGATATTGCGATTTGTTTTCGACCTGCTTTTTTCGGAGTGATTTAATAAGATCATCTGCAATGATTTTTCGGTTATGCTCTTCATTTTTGTTTAACGCCAGATTTTTTTCATTGTAAAGAATGTATTTTTTATTATCAGTCTTTTTATAAAATTCTAAAAGTGAATTATATACTTCTTGTTTTAATGCAAAAAAATTAGATTCGTCAGCTATTTTCTCGGCTTTCTGATAATTTACAATTGCATTTTTATAATCTCCTGTAGTATAATAAACATTTGCAAAACCATTATATATAAAACCTTTCAACGGACTGTTTGACGATTGTGACGCATCGAGCTCTTTCATTGCTTTTTGATACGTTATCATAGCAGAATCCACTTTTTGCAGTGAAAGATAATTTTTTGCGATAAGTTCGTCATTAACGGCTATCTGGAAATTTTTATCAATACTTGAACCTGCCTTTTCAAACAATTGATTTCCACTTTTAAGATGTGCAATTGCTTTAGAATAGTTGGCATCAAACATTTCGTAATAGGCTATTTCCTGAGACAAATTTCCCTGAAATTTATACATTTCATTTTTGTCTTCAATTTTTTTACTAACAGCTAATGCTTTTTGTAAATGAATTTTTCCAAGACTGTAAATTTCGTTTTCACGAAAAAGGGTTGATAAAAAACCGTTTATTCTTGCCTGCAGCGTGTAATTTTTATCGATTATGGCAAGACTGTCTGCCCGTTTTAATGCAGAAATAGCTTCGTTACGTATTCCGTATTGGCGTAAAAGAGTTGCTTTAAGCATGCAGGCTTTTATTCGCTCCGCATTATTATTAGAAATTTTGTAGAGATAATCGGTATTGCTTAGTGCTTTTTTAGGATTCGAACTTAATAATACCTGAGCTGTTTCAGAAAAAACAGTGTCGTATTTTGAGTTTTGAGAATAGATTGTACAGTGAAAAAAAACAACTGCAAATAGGAGAAGAAATGATTTTAAGTGCATATAATAAATAAAAAATAAGTGAAAATTAGGTGTATAAACTCAGCTTTAAATCAAGTAAATATTTTTATTTGTGGAAGATTTTTTGATGTTTACCTTAATAATGTAAATCATATTTAATCCTTCTAACTTTAGAAATATAATTTTTTACCAACGCAGCCAGATGTAATTTTAACTAAGTTGAAATGTAATCAATATTTCTTTTAATCCCGCTGATTATGTGCATTCTTAACATCATTTAATATTTAAGTTAAAAATATTTGCAGATAAATTGATGTTCCAAAATTATACATATGCGTATTAATAGTAGCTTAGATGACTACATCAATGCTACATCAGCCGTCTTTATTTTGGTAGTTCTCATTATAATCAAACACTGCTTACTTGATTCTAATTTACAAATGTATAATTTTTATTACAGTTAAATAATTCTCAGACATTAAAAGTGTAAAAACAACATTTATTTAACACATTGTAAAACAGTGCTTTATGTGTTTTGCAATGAAAGAATGTTTTACCTATTGCGTAATTGGTAAAGAATTAAGACTTTTTTCGGATCCCAAATCGTTTAGATTCGCAGCCAAAATTATACAAAAGCTATTAAAACTAAACTATTACTTATGATCAGGAATATTTATCGGAAATACATCTGTTTCAACTTAAAAAAACAGGTCGCCTGTATTTTATTTTTCAGCCTATTTATGGGTTTTAAATCAGAAGCTCAAAATAAAATCAACGATGAAATTAAGCAATTTTATACTGTGATTTCATATGGCGAAAAAGTTGATTTTGGCAATATGGATACATCAATTATGTGGACTATTACAAATTCTCAAAATAATATCAATACTACATTACAAGGCAATGAAATTAATAAGTATGTATTTCAGGAACCGGGAGAATATGATATAAATTTTCAGGAAAATAAAAAACACGATGACGATTGCAATCACGCAATGTTTCCTGAAAGATTCCGCATAAAAGTTGCACCCGTTAAATTGGTTTTTGATTTTTCGAAAATTCAGTTTTCTGAAAAAATAGAAAAGGGAAGAAATTATTCGGATTTAATAATTACTGTTCCCGCAACTATTACTACAAAAGATAATTCAATTACAAAATTACCTGCACCGGGCATGTCAGTTTCGGGAATAGGAGTTGCATTTACTGCTGTTCCGTTAGAAAAGGAGATTATCTTAAATAATAAAATTCAATTATTGAAATATAAGCTGTCAGGAATAGTAGATAAGGAAACTTATCTGATGTTTGATTTTTATGATTTCAATAATCAGGTGCAGACTTATAATCTTTCTCAGATAATAAAATAATCGGATTACTTATGATAAAAAACTACTCAAACTTAAATAACATATTGAAATTAAAAAAGACAATCTTTTTGTTTTTTGTTTTTTTCGTATGCAGTCAATTCGCAAATGCGCAATGTTCTTCGCCAGTTGCCGGATGTCCAAATACTGATTTATCAAATTTTGGAGTTGATTCAAATAACGATGCTACAACCATAGAGTATGATAATTTTGTTTCTAGTTTTCATACGACAGTTGTAAGAACTTCAGATGGTTCTTTTCAGGTATGGGGAGAAAAAATTGCAGGTAATGGAACTTCTAATGTTTTGACACCACTAACAATTAATGCTACAAATTTTACAGGTTTAACCGGTACTCCTTTAAAAGTTGGATTGGGAAGTAATTCTTCTAATAACGTACAAGGTATTCTTTTAGCTACTGATGGTTTATATGCATGGTCTACAGAAGGTGCTGTTCTTGATGCTTCAATTACTTCAGGTGTAATTTTTCAAAAGCTGACGATTGGTGGGAATACTAACGGTTTGCCAACCGGAGTAACGCCAGGCGATGTTAAAATGATGTTTGCTACCTTTAAAACATTAGCTATTACAACTTGTAGTGGAGATGTCTGGGTGATTTCACAAAGTCCCAATGTTAGAGGTAGCGGAGCAGGAGCAACTTCTGCTACGACTTGGTACAAAGTTACCACTTCTGCTACGGGAAATCCGTTTTTGACTAATGTTATAGCCTGTAGAGGTAGTTATGACGGTCTTATGGCATTGAAGTCGGATGGTACTGTGTACGTTTGGGGTAATAACGTATTATTAGGAGATAATACGGCAATAATTCCTAATCAAAATAGCGCTGCACAAATGACAATTCCTGCTATGACTCCAAAAATGATTGGTTCAACAGGAAATGGTACATCAAGATCTTACTATATTTTAGCGACAGACGGAAATTTATATGCAGTAGGTGAAAACTCTGCCAGAGAGCTTGGAAATTGGGCGACTGCTGACAGACTAGCATGGGTTCAGCCTCGATATACATCTGCAAGCGGTCCGGTGATGAATGATATTAAATGGTTTAGTTCACAAGAACATGATGCGCAATATGGCAGTATGAATGTCATTAACAGCAGTAAAAATATTTATGCATTTGGTAATAGTAATAATTATTTACTTGGAAAAGGAAATACTTCAACTGATCCCACGACTCCAAATGGTGTTGACATAACTAATATTCTGGCGGTTGAAACAGGAGGACATACCTCAATGATTGTTAAAAAATGTGAAGCTAAGTTCGGTTATGTTGGTCATAGAATTAGCGGTAGTATGGGTGATGGAAGTAGTGCAACTACAGTTGAACAAAGTTATACTTTTGCTACAGCTGCTGTGCAAATTTGTGGTGTCGAATCAATTCCGGTTATTCAGCCTGTTTCTACAGGAGGAGGACCAGGTTCAAAATATTGTGTTGGTGATCCTGTTTTATTGCAGCCAACACCAGCCGGAGGTACGTTAAGTATACTTAGCGGTCCGGGTACTTTGACAGGAAATACGTTAAGTTTTACCGGATCAGGTACAGTTGAGGTTCAATATTCAGTAGCTACTGATTGTGGGGGTACTTCTGTTACCACTAAAAGTTTTGAAGCGGCACTTTGTCCTTTAGATTTACAGGTTAGCAAAGTTGTTGATAATCTTAATCCGAGTGTGGGAGATAATAGTGTTTTTACGATTACTGTCACTAACAACGGACCTTATAAAGCGACCGGAGTTACAGTAAATGATGTGCTTCCTTCGGGTTATACTTTTGTAAGTGCAACACCATCAACAGGAACATGGTCTGCACCAAACTGGACTGTTGGAAGTTTAGCAAACGCAGCAAGTGCAACTTTATCCATTACTGCTACTGTCAAGGCTTCAGGTTCTTATGTGAATACAGCGGTTGTTAGTGGAAATGATTCAGATACCAATACTTTAAATAATACAGATACTGTAACAGTTACACCAGTCAATCATACTCCGGAAGCTAATGATGATGATACTACTTCTTTTCCGTTAAATGAAGATGGAGTTGACGGTTCAGTTAATGTATTAACTAATGATACAGACGCAGATGGTAAGCCGACTGGACCATTAAACGGAGTTGGTCAATTTACAGTAGATTTAAATCCTGCTGTTTCAGGTATCCAAACAACATATACAGATGCTAAAGGTGTTTGGTCATTAGATACAACTACAGGAGTTGTAACTTTTAATCCGGCAAACAATTTTAATGGAACAGCTTCAATTACCTATACTTTATGTGATCCTACAGGATTATGTGATAATGCAGATATTACATTTTTAGTTAATGCTGTAAACGACATCCCAACAGCAGTTGATGATGTTTATACCATGAACGAAGATGCTACGGTAACGTTAAATCCGTTGGCATTGGATTCAGATATTGACGGCGATACATTAAGTATCACTTCAATTGGCGGAACAACACTTACGGGAACAACACAAACAATTTCTGTTACAAACGGAACAGTAAATATCTCAGCTGCGGGAGTGATTACCTTCACACCATCAGCAAACTTTAATTCAGCCACAGCTGTGAGTATTCTGTATGAGATCAGTGATGGTCATGGCGGAACTGCAACAGCAAATGAACTTATAACAGTTAATGCTGTAAACGATATTCCAACAGCAGTAAACGATGTTTATACCATGAATGAAGATGCTACTGTAACTTTAACTCCGTTGGCATTGGATTCTGACCTTGATGGAGATACCTTGAGTATTACTTCAATTGGCGGAACAACACTTACGGGAACAACTCAAACAATTTCTGTTACAAACGGAACAGTAAATATCTCAGCTGCGGGAGTGATTACCTTCACACCATCAGCAAACTTTAATTCAGCTACAGCAGTGAGTATTCCGTATGAAATCAGTGATGGTCATGGCGGAACAGCAACAGCAAACCAGCTTATAACGGTAAATGCTGTAAACGATATTCCAACAGCAGTAAACGATATTTATACCATGAACGAAGATGCTACGGTAACGTTAACTCCTTTGGCATTGGATTCAGATATTGATGGCGATACCTTGAGTATTACTTCAATTGGCGGAACAACACTTACGGGAACAACACAAACCATTACCGTTACAAACGGAACAATCAATATTTCAGCTACTGGAGTAATTACTTTTACGCCATCGGCAAACTTTAATTCAGCTACGGCGATTAGTATTCCTTATGGAATCAGCGATGGTCATGGCGGAACTGCAACAGCAAACCAGCTTATCACGGTAAATGCAGTAAACGATATTCCAACAGCAGTTGATGATGTTTATACCATGAATGAAGATGCTACGGTAACGTTAACTCCATTGGCATTGGATTCTGATCTTGATGGCGACACATTAAGTATCACTTCAATTGGCGGAACAACACTTACAGGCGGAGTACAAACTATTATCGTTACAAACGGAACAGTAAATATCTCAGCAACGGGAGTAATAACTTTCACGCCATCGGCAAACTTTAATTCAGCTACAGCGGTGAGTATTCCGTATGAAATCAGCGATGGTCATGGCGGAACAGCAACAGCAAACCAGCTTATCACGGTAAATGCAGTAAACGACATCCCAACGGCAGTAAACGATGTTTATACGATGAACGAAGATGCTACGGTAACGTTAACTCCATTGGCATTGGATTCAGATATTGACGGAGATACCTTGAGTATTACTTCAATTGGCGGAACAACACTTACGGGAACAACACAAACAATTTCTGTTACAAACGGAACAGTAAATATCTCAGCTGCGGGAGTGATTACCTTCACACCATCAGCAAACTTTAATTCAGCTACAGCAGTGAGTATTCCGTATGAAATCAGTGATGGTCATGGCGGAACTGCAACGGCAAACCAACTTATCACGGTAAATGCAGTAAACGATATTCCAACAGCAGTTGATGATGTTTATACCATGAATGAAGATGCTACGGTAACGTTAACTCCATTGGCATTGGATTCTGATCTTGACGGCGATACATTAAGTATCACTTCAATTGGCGGAACAACACTTACAGGCGGAGCACAAACTATTACCGTAACAAACGGAACAGTAAATATATCGGCTGCAGGAGTAATAACTTTCACGCCATCGGCAAACTTCAATTCAGCTACAGCTGTGAGTATTCCGTATGGAATCAGCGATGGTCATGGCGGAACTGCAACAGCAAACGAGCTTATCACAGTAAATGCAGTAAACGACATCCCAACGGCAGTAAACGATGTTTATACGATGAACGAAGATGCTACGGTAACGTTAACTCCATTGGCATTGGATTCAGATATTGACGGAGATACCTTGAGTATTACTTCAATTGGCGGAACAACACTTACGGGAACAACACAAACAATTTCTGTTACAAACGGAACAGTAAATATCTCAGCTGCGGGAGTGATTACTTTCACGCCATCGGCAAACTTCAATTCAGCTACAGCTGTAAGTATTCCTTACCTGATCAGTGATGGAAACGGTGGAACCGCTACGGCAAACCAACTTATAACAGTAAATGCTGTAAATGATAATCCGATAGCAGCTGACGATATAAATGCTTCAATTCTGTCAACATCAGGAGCGACAGCCCTAAACACATTAATAGCAACAGATATTGATGGAACTATAGCAAATTATACGGTTTTAACATTACCATCTCATGGAATTTTGGCACTAGCCGGAGTTCAGGTTACAATAAATCAGATAATAACGCCTTTAGAAGCAAGTATGCTTACTTATGATCCAAGTGGAACATTTACAGGCGACGATACATTTACATTTACTGCAACTGATAATCTTGGTGCGATCGCTATATCAGCGGGAACTATTACAATTCCGGTTGCAAATAATTCACCAGTTTCAAACGACGATACCAACGCTGGTATTCCGTCAAGAGCCGGAGCGACAGCGATCAATGCTTTAACAGCAACAGATACTGATGGAACCATTGTAAATTATACCGTCTTGTCATTGCCTGCTAATGGAATTTTAGCATTATCTGGTGCACCAATAACGATAAATCAGGTATTGACACCTTTAGAAGTCAGCATGCTTACGTATGATCCTAGCGGAGCATTTTCAGGCAACGAAACTTTTACTTTTACAGCAACAGACAATAACGGAGCTGTTGATGCAACACCGGCAACCATAACAATTGTAGTCGAAAAAACAATTGTAAATGCTGTATCAGACCCAATAAATGCGGTTGTAGGAATCGATAAAACAGTTACAGTATTAAATGTATTTGATAATGATACTTTAAACAATAATCCACTAATTCCGTCAGATGTTAATTTACATGTAGTAACTCCAGATCCAACAGGAACGATGACATTAAAACCTGATGGTACTGTAGAATTGATTCCAAATGCACCGGCTGGGAATTATACTTTAACATACGAAATTTGCGAAAAAGCCAACCCTTCAAATTGTAGTTCTGCTACTGTTTCAGTTACGGTTGTGGCGCCTACAATGACAATAACTGCAAATAGTTATTGCGCTAATAATGCACCGTATGTTTCTTATAATGTTGTAGCAGATAATTTTACTCCAACAGGATTATTAACTATTAATTGGATAGACAGTGCTAACAACATTGTAGCAACACAAACTAATATGCCATTAAGCGGTACAGTTTTATGGCCGGGAGCAGTTGTTGATGGTAATAATAAACCAACAGACTGGCCGGGATGGGTATTAGTTAACGGACAATGGATACAAGGAAATGACGGTTTTGAATTAACAAGACCGGCTGTTACAATGCAGTTTACATTAAACCCAACACAATCAGTAGTGGTCAATTATCCTGCAGCAGCATCTGGCTGTAACGCGATGCCTACATTTGGAATTCAGGCTGGTAATGAAGACGATATAACTCGTGCTGACGGACTTAATGGTTCATTAGAAGTAATCAATGTTTTAGACAATGATACCTTAAACGGTGTTCCTGCTAAAGCTTCAGATGTTATACTAAAAGGTCTGGATTTACCAACAGGAATTACTATTAACG
This sequence comes from Flavobacterium sp. N1736, assembly GCF_025947065.1. Lineage (NCBI taxonomy): Bacteria > Pseudomonadati > Bacteroidota > Flavobacteriia > Flavobacteriales > Flavobacteriaceae > Flavobacterium > Flavobacterium sp. N1736. Next base: position 2,046,129 of record NZ_CP109994.1, on the reverse strand, counting down.
ATGACGGTACAATTAACGTAGCGCCAGGTACAGCAGGAGGAGAGCATACATTAACATACCAGATATGCGAGAAAGCTAATTCATCTAATTGTAGCACTGCAACGGTTAAGATTTTTGTTGAAATTCCAGCAATTGCAATTGTAAAAACAGTCGTATTAAATGATGATAATAACAATGGATATGCCGAAGCCGGGGAGACTTTAACCTATAATTTCGCCATAACAAATAAAGGAAATGTTGCTCTTGAAAATATAACAGTTTCTGATCCTTTACCGGGAATTGTAATGAGTGGAGGTCCTATTAATCTTACGGTTGGTCAAACTGATACTACCTCAATAAGCGGAACATATACTTTGTCTCAGGCAGATGTAGATTCTGGAAGCATAAGCAATCAGGCAACAGTATCGGCAATTACACAAAGTGGAATAACTGTGTCAGACAAATCAGATTTTAGTGATACTGAAGGAGAAAAACCAACTGTTCTGGAATTAAGCGGTTGTGTAATTAAAATCTTTAATGCCGTATCTGCAAATGGAGATAAACAAAACGAAAGATTCTATATTCAGGGTATAGAATGTTATCCTGATAATACGGTACAAATCTTCAACCGTTGGGGAGTATTAGTATTCGAACGTGATCATTACAACAATGCCGATATTGCTTTTAGAGGTATTTCAGAAGGACGTGTAACAGTTAAAGATACAAACGGATTACCTGAAGGAACTTATTATTATATCATTAGATATAAAGATAAACAATCTAACGCACAGCAACAGGCCGGGTATTTATACCTTACCAAGTAATTCACTATACAAATTAAATGGCTTAGTCACGGCTAAGCCATTATTTAAAAATAAAATAAATGAGAAAATTAGTTTTAGTTTTATTGTTTTGTTCCGTTGCAGGTTTTGCTCAGCAAGATGCGCAGTTTACACAATATATGTATAATACCATTAATATAAATCCAGCCTACGCCGGTTCAAGAGGAGTTATAAGTGTTTTAGGACTTTACCGAACACAATGGGTTGGGTTAGACGGAGCGCCCGAAACAAGCAGTTTTTCTGTAAATACACCCGTAGGTAATAATGTAGGACTTGGTGTTTCATTAGTAAATGATAAAATTGGTCCAACAAATGAAAACAATATATCTGCAGATTTTTCGTATTCGATTCAAACATCGGCAACAGCCAAACTTTCTTTTGGTATAAAAGGATCCGCAAATGTATTCAAACTGGACCCAACAAAGTTAACTCCGGAAGATCAGGGAGATCCGCAATTTCAGGATTTCAAAAATAAATTTTCACCAAACGTTGGAGCAGGAATTTACTATCATTCAGACAAAGGATATGTTGGTTTATCCGTGCCAAATTTTATCGAAACAAATCGATATGATGATAATGAAACTGCCATTTTTAAAGAGCAGATTAATTATTATTTAATTGCGGGATATGTATTTAATCTTGATCATTATGAACAGATAAAATTCAAACCCGCAGTTTTGGCTAAAATGGTAGAAGGTTCACCGCTTCAGGTTGATGCTTCGGCAAACTTCATGTTTAATGACAAATTTGTTGTTGGTGTTTCCTACAGATGGAGCGCAGCGGTAAGTGCATTGGCAGGTTTTCAAATTACCGATAGTTTATATCTGGGATATGCCTATGATCGTGAAACAACCAAATTAGTGAATTACAATTCTGGATCACATGAAATATTCCTGCGTTTTGAGTTTTTGAATAAGTATAGCCGAATAACATCACCAAGATTTTTCTAATCATGAAAATAAAAAATATAATTTATAGCATACTAATGTCTTTTTTCTTTTTCAGCGGAATGGCACAAAAAGCACTTTTGCAAAAAGCAGAAAAACAATATAATAATTATGCGTATGCAGACGCAATTTCGATTTATGAAAAGCTTGCCGCTAAAGGATACAAAGATGAAAAAATGTTTCAGAGACTTGGTAATGCCTATTACTTTAATGCTGAATTATCAAAAGCAGTTGTTTGCTATGACGAACTTTTCTTTCTGAATCCAAAACAAGAACCGGAATATCTTTACAGATATGCACAGTCTCTTAAAGCCGTAGAAGATTATGCAAAAGCAGATAAAATGCTCGAAGAATTCAATAAGAAAGTAACGACAGATACCAGAGGAATTTTATTTGAAAATAACAGAAATTACCTGGAGCAGATTAAGTTAAACTCAGGCAGATTTGATATAGTAAATACCAATATTAATACAGAACAATCAGATTTTGGAACAGCTGTTTTAAATAATAATTTAATATTTAGCTCCGCACGTAAAATTAGAAAAGGAGAAGAAAAGACATTTCGATGGACAAATAAATCTTTTACAAATTTATATTCAGCGGCCATTCAGCCTGATGGAAATCTTTCTACTCCGGTTTTGTTAGATACACAAGTTAATTCTAAATTTAACGAATCGACCCCTGCTTTTACAAAAGATGGCAAAACCATGTATTTTACAAGAAACAACTTTTTGGATGGAAAGCGAGGAAAAGATGACAAGAATATTACATTGCTAAAATTGTATAAAGCCAGTTTTGTAAATGGAAAATGGGATAATATTCAGGAATTGCCATTTAACAGCGACGCCTTTAGTACAGCACATCCGGCATTAAGTTTAGATGAAAAGAAATTGTTTTTCTCATCAGATATGCCCGGAAGTTTAGGTCAGTCGGATTTATACAGCGTCACGATTAATGCTGACGGAACATTTGGAAAACCTGAAAATCTAGGGACAAATATTAATACAGAAGGGAGAGAAACTTTTCCGTTTATTTCAGGCGATAATGAATTGTACTTTGCAACTGACGGACGTCCGGGACTTGGAGGACTCGACATATTTGTTTCAAAAATACTCGATAACGGAACTTTTGACAAAGTGCAGAATATTGGTGAACCAATTAATACCAAATCTGATGATTTTGCTTTTATTATTGACAGCAATACCCGTACAGGATATTTTTCTTCTAATAAAAAAGGCGGAATAGGAAATGACGATATTTATAAATTTACAGAAACAAAAAAACTGGTTTGCGAAAGAACATTAACCGGAACTATTTTTGACAGCAAAGCAAATGAAACTATAGAAGCAGCAAAAGTAACTTTGTTTGATGAAAATAATCAGGTACTTGAAGAAGTAACAACAGGAAAAGATGGAGTTTATAATTTTAAAGTAAACTGCAATAAAAAGTATTTAGTCAGAGTTGAAAGAAAACAATATCCAACAAAAGAAAATAACTTTACCGTTTCGACCAATATTGACAATAAGTTAGATTTTACTTTAGAAAAAGAAAAAATTGCGGCATTGGAAATTCCGGATATACAAGCAATCAAAGTAGGAACAGATTTAGGTAAAACATTAAATATTTCTATGATTTACTTTGATTTAGGAAAATGGAATATTACAGATAAAGCAGCAATTGAATTAGAAAAGATATTTGCCGTAATGCAGGAATATCCAAAAATGAAAATAGATATTCGCTCGCATACAGATAGCAGATCATCCGTAAAATCAAATTTAATTTTATCAGATAAAAGAGCAAAATCTATTATGGCGTGGCTTGTAAAAAAAGGTATCGCAGCAAATCGTTTAAAAGGAAAAGGTTTCGGCGAAAGCCAATTACTCAACAAATGTAAAGACGGTGTAAAATGTACAGAAGAAGAACATTTGTTAAACAGAAGAAGTGAATTTGTAATTGTATCCATGTAATATGTAATTAAGAGCTCTAAGAGCTTATGAAAGCCCAATCCTTTCGGATTGGGCTTTTTGTTTGCAACAAATGAAAAAGTTTTATTCAGTATTTAAAGATCAAAAATTTTAAAAATAAATACATGAAATTTCATTACTTGCCACAAGACAAGTTCTACAGGATTTATTGCCTGTCCCTAAAAATAATCTAATTACAGTAAATCTCCCTGTCATGGTACTGATGAAACACCTTTATCCGAATATGAGTTTATAGCGTTATATATGAAGTTGGTTAAAACAACAAAGAAAGCTGTGAAATTCGTAAAAAGGCAATCTTTCAAATATAGTAAATTGAGAAAAAGATAGCGCTTATAGGAAAATTCCTTTAAAAACAATAAATAGTTCAAAATCTAAATTCAGCATTATCAGATTGTTAAGAAAAAGTTTTGAAAAAGATTCAAAAAACTCAATAAAAATAGTTGCGAATGTCAATTAAGTGTGTACTTTTGCACCCGCTTTGAAACACAAGCGAGACTAAAAAGAAATACACGTTCGTAGACATATTGAATTGACAGCCGCTTTAACAGAGATGTTAGGGCAAAAGAATAAAGAGTAAGATAATCGAGAGATTGAAAAGAACCGATAGAGACTGATTCGAATAACAATACGATCTTGAATTATCAAGATCAACAATATACGATGAAGAGTTTGATCCTGGCTCAGGATGAACGCTAGCGGCAGGCTTAACACATGCAAGTCGAGGGGTATAGTTCTTCGGAGCTAGAGACCGGCGCACGGGTGCGTAACGCGTATGCAATCTACCTTTTACAGAGGGATAGCCCAGAGAAATTTGGATTAATACCTCATAGTATAGTACGGCCGCATGGCTGAACTATTAAAGTCACAACGGTAAAAGATGAGCATGCGTCCCATTAGCTAGTTGGTAAGGTAACGGCTTACCAAGGCAACGATGGGTAGGGGTCCTGAGAGGGAGATCCCCCACACTGGTACTGAGACACGGACCAGACTCCTACGGGAGGCAGCAGTGAGGAATATTGGACAATGGGCGCAAGCCTGATCCAGCCATGCCGCGTGCAGGATGACGGTCCTATGGATTGTAAACTGCTTTTGTACGAGAAGAAACACTGCTTCGTGAAGCAGCTTGACGGTATCGTAAGAATAAGGATCGGCTAACTCCGTGCCAGCAGCCGCGGTAATACGGAGGATCCAAGCGTTATCCGGAATCATTGGGTTTAAAGGGTCCGTAGGCGGTTTAATAAGTCAGTGGTGAAAGCCCATCGCTCAACGGTGGAACGGCCATTGATACTGTTAGACTTGAATTATTAGGAAGTAACTAGAATATGTAGTGTAGCGGTGAAATGCTTAGAGATTACATGGAATACCAATTGCGAAGGCAGGTTACTACTAATTGATTGACGCTGATGGACGAAAGCGTGGGTAGCGAACAGGATTAGATACCCTGGTAGTCCACGCCGTAAACGATGGATACTAGCTGTTGGAAGCAATTTCAGTGGCTAAGCGAAAGTGATAAGTATCCCACCTGGGGAGTACGTTCGCAAGAATGAAACTCAAAGGAATTGACGGGGGCCCGCACAAGCGGTGGAGCATGTGGTTTAATTCGATGATACGCGAGGAACCTTACCAAGGCTTAAATGTAGATTGACCGTTTTGGAAACAGAACTTTCGCAAGACAATTTACAAGGTGCTGCATGGTTGTCGTCAGCTCGTGCCGTGAGGTGTCAGGTTAAGTCCTATAACGAGCGCAACCCCTGTTGTTAGTTGCCAGCGAGTCAAGTCGGGAACTCTAACAAGACTGCCAGTGCAAACTGTGAGGAAGGTGGGGATGACGTCAAATCATCACGGCCCTTACGCCTTGGGCTACACACGTGCTACAATGGCCGGTACAGAGAGCAGCCACTGGGCGACCAGGAGCGAATCTATAAAACCGGTCACAGTTCGGATCGGAGTCTGCAACTCGACTCCGTGAAGCTGGAATCGCTAGTAATCGGATATCAGCCATGATCCGGTGAATACGTTCCCGGGCCTTGTACACACCGCCCGTCAAGCCATGGAAGCTGGGGGTGCCTGAAGTCGGTGACCGCAAGGAGCTGCCTAGGGTAAAACTGGTAACTAGGGCTAAGTCGTAACAAGGTAGCCGTACCGGAAGGTGCGGCTGGAACACCTCCTTTCTAGAGCCTTAGTGTTAGTGGAAACACACGCTGGGGAAAAAAGAAGAAGCTTTATGGGTTTTGATTTCAAGGCTATTTTACTCTTGCTGTTAGTTCAAATAATAAATTTTAAGTAAAACAGAGTCTCGTAGCTCAGCTGGTTAGAGTACTACACTGATAATGTAGGGGTCGGCAGTTCGAGTCTGCCCGGGACTACTAAAATTTAGATTTAAGATTATAGATTTTAGATTTAAAGTTAAGCTTAAAAAAGGAAATTCTGGAAGTTGGGATTCACCACAGGAAATTAGAGAAGAACTCAAGAAATCTAAAATCTGAATTCTACAATCTAAGATTGAAAAATGGGGGATTAGCTCAGCTGGCTAGAGCGCCTGCCTTGCACGCAGGAGGTCAACGGTTCGACTCCGTTATTCTCCACGATTTTAGTCATAAAGTCTAAAGTTATAAAGTCCAAAGTGATTCACTTGACGACTTTTGACTTTTGAGCTTCGACTAAATAAAGTTCATTGACATATTGAGATAAGAAAATAATAAAAAGTAGAAAGCGTTTTTTACAATTTATTGTAAAAGACAAAAAAAACGGTCATAATTGATTTTATGATTGGTACAATAAGCAAAATAAGGGCGTATGGGGGATGCCTTGGCTCTCAGAGGCGATGAAAGGCGTGATAAGCTGCGAAAAGCTGCGGGGACGGGCACACACCGATTGATCCGCAGATACCTGAATGGGGCAACCCACTATGTTGAAGACATAGTACACCGATAGGTGGGCAAACCCGCTGAACTGAAACATCTAAGTAGGCGGAGGAGAAGAAAACAAAAGTGATTCCGTAAGTAGTGGCGAGCGAACGCGGATTAGCCCAAACCAGTGTTGTTACGGCAATGCTGGGGTTGTAGGACCACGACATTTTATGCACAAGGAACCGGAAGTTGCTGGAAAGCGGCACCATAGAGGGTGATAGTCCCGTATGGGTAACAAGTGTAATAGATAGTGGTATCCTGAGTAGGGCGGGGCACGTGAAACCCTGTCTGAATTTGGCGGGACCATCCGCTAAGGCTAAATACTCCTGAGAGACCGATAGTGAACCAGTACCGTGAGGGAAAGGTGAAAAGAACCGTGAATAACGGAGTGAAATAGATCCTGAAACCATACGCTTACAAGCGGTCGGAGCCCTTTCGTGGGGTGACGGCGTGCCTTTTGCATAATGAGCCTACGAGTTAACGTTGCTGGCAAGGTTAAGTGGTTAAGCCACGGATCCGTAGCGAAAGCGAGTCTGAATAGGGCGCTTTAGTCAGTAGTGTTAGACGCGAAACCGTGTGATCTACCCATGGGCAGGTTGAAGCTGTGGTAACACACAGTGGAGGACCGAACCGGTTGACGTTGAAAAGTCTTCGGATGACCTGTGGGTAGGGGTGAAAGGCCAATCAAACTCGGAAATAGCTCGTACTCCCCGAAATGCATTTAGGTGCAGCGCTGTGCATAAAGTTATATAGAGGTAGAGCTACTGATTGGATGCGGGGGCTTCACCGCCTACCAATTCCTGACAAACTCCGAATGCTATATAATGTTTCACAGCAGTGAGGGCTTGGGTGCTAAGGTCCAAGTCCGAGAGGGAAAGAACCCAGACCATCAGCTAAGGTCCCCAAATATACGCTAAGTTGAAAGAACGAGGTTTGTCTGCCCAGACAGCTAGGATGTTGGCTTGGAAGCAGCCATTCATTTAAAGAGTGCGTAACAGCTCACTAGTCGAGCGGACGAGCATGGATAATAATCGGGCATAAGCGTATTACCGAAGCTATGGATTTACAGTTTACTGTAAGTGGTAGGGGAGCATTCTAACAGGGTTGAAGGTGTATCGTCAGGTATGCTGGACTGGTTAGAAAAGAAAATGTAGGCATAAGTAACGATAATGCGGGCGAGAAACCCGCACACCGAAAAACTAAGGTTTCCACAGCTATGCTAATCAGCTGTGGGTTAGTCTGGTCCTAAGGCGAACCCGAAAGGGACAGTCGATGGCTAACGGGTTAATATTCCCGTACTACTAATTACTGTGATGGGGTGACGGAGTGATGAAAGCGCCGCGAACTGACGGAATAGTTCGTTGAAGTACCTACCTATAAGATGCGCAGGCAAATCCACGCGTCTTGGGGAAATACGATAGTACTCGGAGTCTTCGGACAAAGAGATAGTGCGCCTAAGGGCTTCCAAGAAAAACCTCTAAACTTCAGGTAATTAGTACCAGTACCGTAAACCGACACAGGTAGTTGAGGAGAGAATCCTAAGGTGCTCGAGAGATTCATGGCTAAGGAATTAGGCAAAATAGACCTGTAACTTCGGGAGAAAGGTCGCCCCCAGCAATGGGGGCCGCAGTGAAGAGGTCCAGGCGACTGTTTATCAAAAACACAGGGCTCTGCAAAATCGTAAGATGAAGTATAGGGCCTGACACCTGCCCGGTGCTGGAAGGTTAAGAGGAGATGTTATCTTCGGAGAAGCATTGAATTGAAGCCCCAGTAAACGGCGGCCGTAACTATAACGGTCCTAAGGTAGCGAAATTCCTTGTCGGGTAAGTTCCGACCTGCACGAATGGTGTAACGATCTGGACACTGTCTCAGCCATGAGCTCGGTGAAATTGTAGTAACGGTGAAGATGCCGTTTACCCGCAGTGGGACGAAAAGACCCTGTGCACCTTTACTATAGCTTAGTATTGACCTTGGATAAATGATGTGTAGGATAGGTTGGAGACTGTGAAGTGGCGTCGCCAGGCGTTGTGGAGTCATTGTTGAAATACAACCCTTTGTTTATCTGAGGCCTAACCCCATATTGTGGGGGACATTGCTTGGTGGGTAGTTTGACTGGGGTGGTCGCCTCCAAAAGAGTAACGGAGGCTTCTAAAGGTTCCCTCAGTACGCTTGGTAACCGTGCGTAGAGTGCAATGGCATAAGGGAGCTTGACTGAGAGACATACAGGTCGATCAGGTACGAAAGTAGAGCATAGTGATCCGGTGGTTCCGCATGGAAGGGCCATCGCTCAAAGGATAAAAGGTACGCCGGGGATAACAGGCTGATCTCCCCCAAGAGCTCATATCGACGGGGGGGTTTGGCACCTCGATGTCGGCTCGTCACATCCTGGGGCTGGAGAAGGTCCCAAGGGTTGGGCTGTTCGCCCATTAAAGTGGCACGCGAGCTGGGTTCAGAACGTCGTGAGACAGTTCGGTCTCTATCTACTGTGGGCGTTAGAAATTTGAGTGGATCTGATTCTAGTACGAGAGGACCGAATTGGACAAACCTCTAGTGTATCTGTTGTCCCGCCAGGGGCACCGCAGAGTAGCTACGTTTGGAAGGGATAAGCGCTGAAAGCATATAAGCGCGAAACCCACCACAAGATGAGATTTCTTTTAAGGATCGTGGAAGATGACCACGTTGATAGGCTATAGATGTAAAGGCAGTAATGTCATAGTCGAGTAGTACTAATAATCCGTAAGCTTATGTACACCCTTTTCCTCCCGAGCAATCGGGAGGGAGAAACTTTCTAAAACTAAAATACTTTCTTTATCTCAGTATGTTAAGATATTTGCCCGTCGCGGGCAGTCTTTAAGTCGAAAGATTAAAGTCGAAAGTCGAAAGACCTGCCACTTTATGACCTTGGACTTTGGACGAACAACCTTAAGGTGGTTATTGCGGCGGGGCTCACCTCTTCCCATCCCGAACAGAGTAGTTAAGCCCGCCTGCGCAGATGGTACTGCAGTTTTGTGGGAGAGTATGTCGTCGCCTTTCTTTTGAAAAACCCTGTTTCTAACGAAATGGGGTTTTTTATTCTTTTTTTTGCTTATTTAACTATAAGTAAATAAGGTACCTTAGCTCAGATGGTAGAGCAATGGACTGAAAATCCATGTGTCCCTGGTTCGATCCCTGGAGGTACCACATAATGCTCGGATGGTGAAATTGGTAGACACGCTGGACTTAAAATCCAGTGAACAGCAATGTTCGTGCGGGTTCAAGTCCCGCTCTGAGTACTAAAACTTCAATTGGCTTTGCTAATTGAAGTTTTTTTTTGCAGTAAAACGAAAGTTTTTTATTCAATTTAGAAAAAGCCATTTTCATCAGGCTTTTAGCGAGAGTTTGCATTAGAACTAACTATTGCAAATGTATCTGCTTTGTCCTGTTTTGTGTGTGAAATCCTTTAATCAAAAAAGTTTATCCCACGGATTATCAGTTCTAAAAGGAACAGCAGGAAATCCTTCCTTATTAATGAAATTGGATTGAGCACCTTCATTCCAGCCAAAACGAGCCGAAACGGGATACGGAACTTGAGGCGATGAAAGAATTATTTTGTTATCTTTTATTTCTGCTTTTGCCAGAGTAAATTTCCCATCCTTTCCGGCTATGCTAAACCAGTCAAGGGGTTTTCCGTCACGGCTTGTCAAACCGGTTCCCGTGTTAGTGAAAGTGATAGAAATGGTGTGGTTCACTGTCTTCATTTTTTTATAGACAGGTCCGGAACAAACGACGTCTTTTTGTCCATATGCTTTATTTGCGGCAACAAGACTCAATCGTCGACCCACTTCCCATTTATATCCCGGGTGGAGATCAGCAATACTATCAACTAAATTGGTAATGGCGATTGTGCTGGTGTTTTTCAAATGAAGAGCCAGCTGCTGTGCCTCCCAAAATTCGGGAAGATTTTCAACATTGTGACCACTATTATCTTTGGCAGTGGAATAAGCGTAGGGAGCAATTTGAACAAAATAAAAAGGGAGTTTTTTGTCGTTCCAGTCGTTTCGCCAACTCTCAATAAGTGTTTTAAACTTGTAGGCATAACGAATATTTTCATTCAAAAAACAATTAGATTCTCCTTGATACCATAGAAATCCCTTCAATGAAAAAGGAATTAGTGGCTGTATCATCGTGTTGTAGAATTTACCGGGATCTCCACCATCAGTGCTGAGTTTATCCAGTGTTTTGCCATTTTTCATTTTAGGAAATAATTCCATTTTCGAAGCCTCAATCCAGGGTTCAATTCTACTGCCGGGAACAGCGGCAGAAATCATTCCGATTGGCACGTGTAATTTGGAATACAGATCTTTTGCAAAATAATAACCCACAGCAGAAAAATCAACTAGCGGTTTTCCCATTGCCGAATCCCAGCCCAGATGTTCAGGGCTTGGATCCATATATTTTCGGCGGTCCAGAAAAATGCGAATATTAGGATTATTTGCGGTATTCAAATCATCTTCCGGAGGTTTGTTTCCCTTCACAGCCGTTGCAAATTTACTGTATTTGCGCATAGCATATTCCATGTTTGATTGACCTGAACAAAGCCAAACTTCACCAATAAGTATATTTTTTAAAACTATTGTATTAGTTCCTTTAACAGTCATTTCGCGTGGCGTAAATGATGCTTTCATGGGATTGAGTTTAACCGACCATTTGCCAGAATTGTCAGCATACGTTGTCTTGTTTTGTCCTGCGAAATCTACTGATACTTTCTCACCCGGACTCGCGGTTCCCCAAATAGGCACCTCTTTTTGTTGCTGTAAAACCATGTTGTGTCCCAGTATTTTAGGGAGTGTAACTTGACTAAAAAGATTAAAATTAGATAGAAGCAAAATGCTTATGAATAGGAAAGTCAATTTATTGGAAGACATATTTTCTGTTTTAGTATTGTGTCGAAAAGTATCCTATTATTTAACTAATAGTTTATAATGGAGAATTTCAAAAATAAAGAAATACAGTTGCGGATCTATCCTGTTGTGTCCTGAGCGTTTTTTTGCGGAAAATCAGGAAACTCCTCTGTTAAATCCTATATTTTCTCTGTAGAACTGTGGCGATATATCTGTTTTGCCCTTAAATACCCTGCTAAAATAATATTCGTCCTCATAACCAAGCTCATAGGCAATCTCTTTAACTGTTTTATCGGTAAGATATAATTCTCTTTTTGCCTCAACAATAATTCGCTCAGTAATAAGATCTGAAAGCGTCATGTTGAAATGATTTTTTGTAACTCGAGATAATGCAATGGGAGTTACATGAAGCATTTCAGCGTAATCACTTGCAGAATGCTTCATTCTGAAATTTTCCTCAATTGCATTTCTTAGATTTTGTACAATCGTTAGTTGTTTTGCACCAACTAACTTAGTCTCATGAACAGACTGCTGTTCAAGTTTTATTCTGGTGGCAAAAACTAAAAATATTTTCAGATAAGAAATTAGAACTTCATCTTTTCTCAACGCTTCCATTTTTAGCTCATTGACTATCTCTTTGACAATGTTCATCAACGTATTTTTATTATTCTGGTCAAGGTATATAAAAGGCTGCTCATAGATATTATTGAACAAAATGCCGTTTGCAGCTATTTCTTTGTGATGTCTGTAAATGCAAAAGAAATCGTGATGAAACTGAATGCAGACACCAGCGATTGATCCTTCAGAAGCAAGCATAAAGGGTTGGTAAGGATAAAATGCAAACATCGTATTTTCTTCAAAAACATATTCAGAAAGATCAACTTTAGCTAATCCCTGACCAGAAGTAATGATAATTACAGTGAAATAATTGTTGCGTTGAATATGATCAAAATAACTGCTGTTATCGAACTCGAAAACTTTGAATGACAAGTTCCCGTTCTGTTGATTAATAAGTGTGTAAACGGACTGTGAAAACATAGTATTTATGATTTACTTAATGATTCTAAAAATCGAGCAGTAAGCGCATTACATTCGTCAAGACATATACCGCTGACAATTTTTGGTTTATTTCCCCATTTTGGTACATCTTCGGTTTCAAGCACCTTAAACTTTGATGTCAATCCGCCAACCAATGGTACAGCAGAGCCATACACGATTTCGGATATCCTGTGATGTCGTATCAGATAAGAACACATTATACAAGGTTCATGTGTGGTATACATTCTTGCAAGATGCAAATTATCTGAATGTCCGTTTTTTAGGGCATCCCGAACTGCCATTATCTCAGCATGATTTGTAATATCTCCGGTTGATTTCCCAGATTCTATACCTTCCCCTATTATTTTTCCATCTAAAACAATTAGAGCCCCTACGGGTGGATTACCAGTTTCTAAGGCCGTTTCGGCAAGAGCAAGACATTGTTTCATGTAATATTGAAAATCGTCTTTCATAATTTAATCCCATTTACTTTTACAAATAGTCTTCTTTAAAAACTATGCTAAAATACTTTAAAAATGTACAAGCGTTTTAACAGCAGAATATAAATAAAAAAGTTGAATTTGATTTAAATGATTACTGTATAATTATTTATTACTTGTTTAAGAATATTTTTTATGACCTCCAAAAAAAAGAACTGCCCTTTTTATAAAATAAAGGGCAGTTAAAACCAGATTAGAAAATTAAAATACTGTAACCTTCGTCTCTTAGATTAAGAAAACTTGGTAATCCGGGAGTGCCAGGTACTTCATTGTCGTTTAAAAGATCATAGCCAGACACTTCGGTACCAAATACTGCAACACAACCTTTAGAAAGACCATGAACATGATCTTTTACTTCCTTGTAAAGTCCGTTAACCGGATGCTCCGCTTTTTCAAGCTGTTCAGGCCATCTTATACCGGTACCCTGAAAAATAATCTTTACATCTTCACCTGCATGTTTAAACTCGTATGCCGATGCTAAGGCATTAAATACACGTCCAAGAGCTTCTTCTGAACCAGCTTTGGGATCAGAAAGAATAATAATAGCTGTTTTTTTCATTTTAATAATTTTATTAATACTGCAAAGATCAGATGCAAATGTTTTGCTATTAATGGATGATTTTTACTTTGTGATGGAGGATTTTTGCATTAGTCAATTTTTATCAGGCAGTGAATTCATCTCACTATTATTGTTACTGAAACCTTTTAAAATCGAAACCGGAGAATTTGATTGAAAACGTCCATCATAATGTAAAAATCATCCATTCTTAATGAGCGATTATCGGGAGATCTTTGTATTGATATAATTAATACAAGTAAAACCCTAAAAAAGAATGAAATATGTCTGTTTCTGATTTATTTAAACCGCTCAGTTTACTGCATGGTCCGGTAATGAGAAATCGTTTCATGCTCGCGCCGCTCACTACGCAGCAAAGTCATCACGACGGAAGAGCATCGGAATATGATCAATTTTGGATGGAGCAGCTTGCGCATAGTAATTACGGATTAATACAAACAAGTGCGTCGACTGTTGAAGCCGGAGGAATTGCGTTTGAGCGTCAGCTGGGTATTCACAGCGATGATCATTTGCCGGGTCTAACCAAAATGGCAAAAGTTATCCGTGAAGGCGGGGGATTGTCTGCGGTGCAGTTACACCATGCCGGACATCGTGCCTCGCCGTTAATAGGAGGAATACCATCGCCTGCATCTGGCAATACATTAAAAGATATAAAGGCGATTACAACCGAAGAAGTAGAGCGAATCCGCGACAGCTTTATTACGGCAGCTAAAAGAGCTCAGCTTGCGGGATTTGACGGCATTTCGGTGCATGGTGCTTTTGGATGGATTCTTTCAGAATTTATGTCTCCAAATTTAAACGATCGTAAGGATAAATATGGAGGCAGTCTGGAGAACCGTGCACGATTTACGATTGAAGTCATTGAAGGAATTCGTCTTGCATGTGGTCCTGATTTTCAGATTGGCTGGAGGTTATCAATAGAACGTTATGGACTGCGTTTAGAAGAGCTGCGCGAAGTTACGGCTGATATTTTTGATCGCGAACTAATTGATTATTTGGATCTGGCTTTGTGGGATTCGGCTCAAATTGTTCGTGAAGGAACTTTTCAGGGAAAGACTATGCTTAGTATCTTTGCAGAACTTCCCAGAAAGGGAGTACGTTTAGGTGCAGCCGGAAAAATTATGAGCGCGCAGCGTGCAGGAGAGCTTTTGGATGAAGGCTGTGATTTTGTGCTTATTGCACGAGCAGCAATTCTTCAGCGCGATTTTCCTGTGCAGGTTAAATTAAATCCTGATTACGACAGTCCAAAACTTCCTGTTATAGCAGATTATCTGCGGGAGGGCGGGCTAAGTGAACGTTTTATTGAAACCATGCGAGGATGGCAGACTTTTGTAAAACCGGGATCATTGTAAAATTATGAACAATTTAAATTTTGAATTATGAATTACGGACAATTAGCTTTTACAGATGCAATAAAAAAAATGCAGGAAGAAGCGGGAAGCAGAAGTGCTTATGATCGTATGGAGAAAATGTCGGTTGTAGACGGATTAACGGAAAACGAAATTAACTTTATAGAGGAAAGAGATAGTTTTTATATGGCTAGTTTTGGAGAAAATGAATATCCATACATTCAGCATCGTGGCGGACCCGCAGGATTTATTAAAGTGATCGATAATAAAACAATTGGAATTGTTGACTTTTCAGGCAATCGGCAATACATTTCTACGGGTAATATTTCTAAGAATGAAAAAGTGGCTCTAATTATGATTTCGTATCCGCAAAGAGCCAGATTGAAAATTTATGCAAATGCGAAAATTGTCGACTTAGAAGAAAACAATGCATTATATGATCTGTTAAAACCGACAGATTATAAGTTTCGACCGGAACGAATGATGATTTTTGAAATTCAGGCTTATGACTGGAACTGCCCACAGCATATTACTCCTCGTTATACAGCCACCGAAATTGAGCAGGCACTATTGCCGCAGAAAAAGTATATTTCTGATTTGGAAAATAGGGTAAAAGAGCTTGAATTGGAATTATCCAAAAAATAAAATCTTAACTTAAAAAGTGCTTTAAATAAAAAAACCTGCAAATCTTTCGATCTGCAGGTTTTTAAAATATTCAAAAAAAAGATTAATTAATTTTTACCAAATGCGCTTCAATAGCAGCTCTGTCTGACTCGTATTGTTCAGGAAGTTTTAGGTTTTTTCCTAATTCTTCTAGACTTTCGTCAACCATAAAGCCAGGGTTTTCGGTTGCGATTTCAAACAAAACTCCTCCCGGTTCTCTAAAATAAAGAGAGTGGAAATAATTTCTGTCAATTTGTGGTGTAATAGACAATCCGTAAGCTTCGATTTTTTCACGGAAGTGCATTAAAATTTCATCGTTTTCTACACGAAAAGCAACGTGATGAACAGATCCGTTTGCTACATGACCGCGTTTTTCATCAGCCAATTCTACCAAGTCAACAATAGCTGCATTTTCTACAGTATCTGTTGCATAACGGTAACGATTTACATCTTGTTCAATCAACTTGTAACCAAATATTTCGGTTAAGATTGCGGCAGTTGCTTTTATACTGTTTAAAGTTAAAGTAATATTATGAAAACCTCTTGTTGCCACATCGGCTTTTACTTCGTCTGTTTCCCAGGGTTTTCTGTTATCGTCTGTTTTAGATTCGATTAATTCTAATTTTAATCCGTCAGGATCTAAGAAAGTAAGATACTTTTCACCGAATTTCTCAGCTGGTTTATTATAAATTACATTGTATTTTTCAAAACGTTTCTGCCAGAAATCAAGACTTCCTTTTGGAACAGAATATCCAATTTCGGTTGCCATTCCTGAACCTTTTCTTCCTTGCTGAATTCCTTCTCCCCAAGGGAAAAATGTTAAGATTGTTCCGGCACTTCCAACTTCATCACCAAAGTAAAAATGATACGTTCCCGGATCATCAAAATTTACTGTTTTTTTGATGAAACGTAATCCTAATATGTTAGCGTAAAAATTGAAATTGCGTTTTGCGTCACCTGCAATGGCAGTAATATGGTGTAAGCCTAAAATTTTATTTTCCATGGTTTTTATACATTAAATTGTTATTGATTTTCTTATACAAATTTACGTCTGTTATGCTTCTGCATCGATTAACCTAGATTAAGAAATAAAAAGCCGTCTATTTTCATTTGTCAATTAATAACCAAATAATACTCCAAGTGGATTAAGCCTCTGGTAATCTGAATCATTATTTTTTTGTAAAAACAAGTTCGTTAGCCAAATCTATTTCGTCCTGACTTATGGTATGTCCCATATTTTCGTAGATTTTTTTAGTTACAGCTGCGCCCATTTTTTTAAGAAGCGCTTCTGTTTCATTCACTCTTTCAACAGGAACATGAAAATCAGGATCACTTGTTCCGATAAAAACAGGTGTGTTTTCGAAGTTTCCTGCATAATGATTTTCATATACTTTATCGCCGATAAGTCCGCCGGTAAAAGCAACAACGCCGCCATATTTTGCAGCATTTCTAGCCGTAAATTCTAAAGCCAGACAAGCTCCCTGCGAAAATCCAAGAAAATAGATATTCTCTTTTTCGATCCCGTTTTGCTGCACTGCAACAACAACCTGATGAATAGCCTCTAATGATTTTGAAAAAGCAGGTTCATTTTCATTAACAGGCACTAAAAATGAATAAGGATACCAGGTTCTGTTTTCTGCCTGAGGTGCAATCAATGCAAAATCATCAACTTTAAGATGTTTCGCAATCGACAGAATATCATGAGCGCCAGCACCGCGTCCGTGAATCATAATCAAAGCTTTTTTAGCATTATTTAGAGACACACCGCTGGTTATAATTTCTGCATTCATATCGTTTATTTTTATAATTATTTTTTCCAGATATCCTGATATTCATCCGGATGCCTTTTAAATTGTGCGTGTACGTATGGACAAAGTGGTAAAACCATTAAATTATTGGCGCGTACATACGATGTCATTTCTTCCAGCAGTTTTTTGGCATAACCTTTTCCTTCGGCTTCCGGTTCAACGCCAGTATGGTAAACGGTTAGTAAATCGTCTTTTAAGCTTACCGTCATTTCGCCTAGTTTTTTATCATCCACATAAAGATTAAAAGCGCCATGTTTTTTCTCGTCTAATTCCAGTTTTATACTTTCCATATATTTTAATTATATTTTATTATTGTTTTTGAGCAGATAAAAGAGAACCTATATTCGTTTCTTAAAGATAGCTTATGATTTAATAAAAGCCAGAATATCGTTATTGATTGTTTCTGCTTCTGTTGTTGGCATACCGTGAGGAAATCCGGGATAAGAAATTAGTTTTCCGTTTTTCAAAAGTGCCGCCGCTTTAGGAGCCTGATTATAAGGTACTATCTGATCATCTTCTCCGTGTAATACAAGAACCGGAATATCTAAACTCTTCAAATCTTCTGTAAAATCTGATTCAGAAAACGCTTTTATTCCTTCATAATGAGCCAGAACTGAACCCATCATTCCCTGACGCCACCAATTGTGTTTTATACCTTCCTGAACTGTTTTCCCTTCGCGGTTCCATCCGTAAAATGGTATTGGAAAATCGTAAAAATACTGTGCTCTGTTAAATCCTGTACCTTGTCTTATTTCATCAAAAACAGATAACGGCACACCTTCAGGATTTGCTTCATTTTTTATCATTATTGGTGTCACGGCACTAATGATTATTGCTTTTGCAACACGTCCTTTTCCGTATTTTGCTGCATAACGAATTACTTCACCGCCTCCGGTTGAGTGACCAATATGAATGGCATCTTTTAAATCAAGCGCAGCTGTCAATTCAGCTACATCTGCTGCATACGTTTCCATATTGTTTCCCTCAGAACTTTGACCAGAACGACCGTGTCCGCGGCGATCATGTGCAATTACTCTGTATCCTTGTTTTAGAAAAAACATCATTTGCGCATCCCAGTCATCACCGGATAAAGGCCATCCATGGTGAAAAACTATTGGCTGACCTTTTCCCCAATCTTTGTAATAAATCTCTGTTCCGTCTTGTGTTTTAATTGTGCTCATTTTTTTGTGGTTTTAAATTATTAAATTTTGTTGTTAAATTTCTTTTACAAACTTACAGCAGATTCAAAAGTTTGTTGGTTAACCTAGATTAAGAAAAAAAAAATATTTGAATGCCATACATAAACCAACTAAGATACCAAAAATATAACTTATTTTAAATCAGATGTTTAATGTTTTTTGAGGTTGTTTTTATTTACGATATATCGAAAATTCATGAAGTGATTCATGACGAAATAAATCGCTGTGAGAGATTTAACGACAAACGCTGTAATAAAATGAGCTTTTGTGCGTATTATTCTTAAAATGTTAAATTACAATACTTTATGTTGATAATTTCTTTTCTTTTAACATTAATTTTATAGGAATATAATTATATTTGGGTAAAACTTATACTTTAATCCTAAAAACAGTTAATTATGAATAAAATTCTATTTTTATTTTTCTTTGCTTTATCTGGAAGTGTTTATTCTCAAATTGGTATTAATAATGTAAATCCACAAGCCGTTCTGGATATTACAGCTTCTAACGCTGCTACTCCAGCAAATATAGATGGATTATTAATTCCCAGAATAGATACATTTCCTGCGGTCAATCCCACGGCAAGCCAAAATAGTATGTTGGTTTATTTAAATGTAGCTACGGGTGCAGGATCACCATTTGGTGTAAATCCTGTGGGTTTTTATCATTGGAGTTTTTCACAGCTTAAATGGGTTGCACTTGACTCTTCAGGGTTATCCTGGTCATTAAACGGTAATAGTGCAACTATTGACGGAACAAATTTTTTAGGAACTGTTGATAATGTTCCTTTAAACTTTAGAGTAAATAATCAAAAAGCCGGAACGATAAGTACCACACATACTTTTTTTGGGTATCAGGCCGGAAACAGTAATACTGAAAATTTTAATATAGGTATAGGAGATAATGCCTTTTTTACCAATACTACCGGTTATCATAATGTTGCTGTAGGATCTAATGCGCTGTATAAAAATACGACAGGTATTGAAAATATTGCCATAGGATCGAATGCGATGCATGAAAATACGACATCATCTGCTAATACTGCTATAGGTTATGAGGCGATGTATTTAAATATCGATCACGGAGAAAATGTGGCGGTAGGATATCAGGCATTAAGAAACAATAATGAAGATTCTAATACAGCAGTAGGATACCAGTCTTTATATGCTAATACAACAGGAGATTCTAATACAGCAGTTGGGAGAGAATCACTACGAAATTCTACAACAGGAAGTGCAAATACGGCACTGGGCAGAGAATCACTGCATATGAATACTACAGGAGCAAATAATAGTGCTTTTGGTAATAATTCGCTGCGCAATAATACTGCAGGAAATGAAAATACATCGGGGGAGATTTGGCATTATTTTCTAATGATGCGGGTTCTGGCAATTCAGCTTATGGAATCAATTCTCTTTTTCATAATATTTCAGGAGATACAAATACCGGATTTGGTAAGGAAACTTTATATAATAACACAACAGGAAACCATAATGTGGCTTTGGGTTTTGCTTCATTATATTCGAATATCAGCGGAGATCAAAATATAGCCATTGGTATGGAAACCTGCAGAGATAATACTTCGGGCTTTGGCAATATTGGTATTGGTCTGGAAGCCTCGAGGATTAATACAACAGGAAATAATAATGTAGCCATTGGAAATTTTACTTTATACAATAATGTAAGCGGAAGTAATAACACAGCTCTTGGTCATCAGGCAGATGTTTCGAGTGGAAATATTACAAACTCAACTGCCTTGGGAAATGGCGCTATTGCTGACCAATCTAATAAAGTGAGAATTGGTAATGATAACGTAACCATCATTGAAGGTTTCGTGGCAATGACTGTAGCTTCTGACAGAAGATATAAAGAAGATATTGCAACAATTCCTTTAGGGCTGGATTTTATCAATCAGCTGCATCCTGTAGAATACATTAAAAAAACGAATTCTGAAAAAACAAAGGAGTGGGGATTAATCGCTCAGGAACTAAAAGAAACGCTTGATAAGGTAAACTATAAAAATGCTGCTATTATTTCAAGTGATAAATCGAAAGATAAGTTTCTATCGATTAGATACACTGATTTATTTGCTCCTATTATAAAAAGTATACAGGAATTATCAGAATCCGATAAAAAGACTGAAATTTTACAAAAAACCGTTGCTGCTCAGGAAACTAAAATAATAGAATTAAATACGAAACTTGAAGCATTAGAAAAAAAATTAAACAGTTTAATTTCTACTTCTAAGTAATTGCTGCCTATTGATAGAATCCGTCTAAGATTGTCATATTCCTTTAAATCTAAATAATAATAGATACTATATGAAAATTAGAACTTTAAAATTACTGGCTATTTTATTTTTATATACCTCTTTTAGCATTAGTGCGCCACCGGCACCACCGCCACCTGGATTGCCGCCACCGCCGGGTTCACCAATAAACAGTGAGATTTCAAAATTAATAGTAAGTGGTTTTTTGCTGGGTATTTTTTTTATTTGGAAAAGAAAAAATAATAAGGTTATTATAAAAAATTAGAAGTAACAGATAAACATTTGTTTACGTATTAAAGGTAAAAGCTATGAAAAAAACTATACTATTTTTTTTGGTATTGGCTACTACAAAATGTATTTCGCAAATTTATTTTAATCCCAACACGAACATGTACGTAAAAGGTGATGTTTTGTATGTGGATAAAAATATAAGTTTAGGCGCAAATTCAAATTTGTATTTAAGAAACAATTCGCAATTAATTCAAGGAACTACAGGTGTTTCAGGTAATTCAGGAGCGGGTACATTATCCGTATATCAAGAGGGGACTTCTGATAATTTTGATTATAATTATTGGTGTTCTCCGGTGGGAAATGCTTCTGTTTTAGCAGGTAATGAAAACTTTGGAATTACAATGTTAAGCCAGCCTGTATCTTCAACAGTTTCTACTCCTGCTTTAATATTGCCAACAGGTACAAATAACGGAGTTTCTAATCCGCTTTCTATAGCATCAAGATGGATTTATAAATTGATAAATGCCAACAATTATTCGCAATGGATATTTGTTGGCGGAACAACTGCAATAGCGCCCGGTGAAGGTTTTACAATGAAAGGAACGAGCGGAACAGATGCCACAAATCCTGAAGGAACTGTTGTAAATAATCCCGGAAGTGCGCAGCGATATGATTTTAGAGGAAAACCTAATGACGGTATTATCATTGTAACTTTAGGGGCTAATAATGCCACTTTAACCGGTAATCCGTATCCGTCGGCTTTACATTTAAATGCATTTCTTTTAGATCCGGATAATAGTGCTGCCGGAGGTATTGCCTATTTTTGGGAGCAGGATAAAACCGTAAATTCTCACGTACTTACGGATTATAGGGGAGGTTATGGGGCGTATTCTCCAATGACTGTAAATTCCAGCGGGTTATATGCCGCCGCCGCATTTAGTTCTTATAAAAGCGATGGCTCATTAAATAACACCGGATTATCATCAGGGCTTTCCATACAGCGTAAATTTGCACCCATAGGTCAGGGATTCATACTTAATGGAAATACAAACGGAACAGCCACTTTCAAGAATTCGCATCGAATGATTTATAAGGAAGGCGTTGGTTTATCTCAGTTTGAAAAACATGCACCACAGATAAAAGAAACAAATAAAAGCACATTGAATGTAACAGATGTCTCTTATTTTAAGTTGAATACTATTATCAATAATCAATTTACAAGGCAGCTGGCTTTAGCATTTCTTCCTGAAGCAACTGATGGTGTTGATATTGGTATTGATGCTTTAGATATGAATGGAAATCTTCCTAACGATGTTACTTTTTTACTAAACAATGATAATTATGTAATTCAGGGAATCGCTTTTGATCAGCAAAAAAGGATTGCATTACGTGTAAAAGCTACTGCAGCTTCAACATTTAAGTTTTATGTTCCGGAAGTGATCAACTTCGATTCATCGCAGCCTATTTATATATTTGATGCTTTGGATCAATCGTATCATGATATCAAAAACGGAACTTATCAGGTTACAGTTGCTTCGGGCGTATATCCGGATCGCTTTAAAATAGTATTTACAAATCAAACACTGGGAGTACCTTCTGAAATTAAAAATGAGTTCAGTATCAGTCAGGATAATGTGAATGCCAATTTAAATGTTTCAAATCCCGATAATTTAGACATAAAATCATTTAAATTATATGATATGTCCGGTAAGACTGTTTTGTACAAAAAAGCTATTGGAAACGATCTGAAATACACTTTTTCAACCAACAGCTTGAGTTATGGAATTTATATTGCTGAATTTTTAACTATTGAAAACGAAAGATTTACTCAGAAAATTTTAATAGCATCTTCCTTAAAATAATTTTTAATCTCTATAAAAAGCAAAAAACGAGTTAATATATTAACTCGTTTCTTGTTTCTTTATAAATGTTTATAATTTAAATTTTACTTTCATCATCAACGGCATCCTGCCATTTATCCCATACTTTAACTCCTGCATTATAACCATCATAACCAAAATTCTGACTTAACTGACCTTTAATGTTTGGTTCTATAGCAAGTCTATACGGAATTGGCCAGTAATTATTACGCTTGTCCATGGTATAAAACTTTACACCCGGTTTGATAGAAATACCTGCCGGATATTTGTTGTAAATGGTATAATGTACAATACGCTGGTACCAGTAACTTCCTCCGGCTGCATCTGTTCCGGATTGTTTATCCCAAGTGGCAACACTGTAAGTATGACCCCATTCGTCCGGTTTTCCGCTAAGCGCCAAACAGTGCGAAATACGTTTTAACTCTACATTTCTCCATTCTTCAAGATAAAGTTCTCTTCCTCTTTCTGCGCAAATATCACCAATAGTTACCGTTCCATACATTTGTGAAGCTTTTGCTCTTGCTCTTACAACATTCACATCCTGAGCTGCTCCTGCGGCATTTCCCTGATAAAAACGGGCTTCTGCACGCAATAGATAAGTCTCGGCTAAACGATATATGTACAAATGCGCACTAGATCCTGCCGTAGCACCCTGAAAATCATTTGCCGCCGGATTAGCTTCGGCTACAACATCGTGTAAAAAGATTTTGTAATGCGGAAAATCATACCAATCACGAATAGAATCTTGTGCCAACAGTTTGCCGGTCGCATCTTTCATTCTAAAATTTTGCCCGGCCCATACTGCACTACCACCTGCTCCGGGAGCATATTTAAGGTCTTCCATATTTACCCAGTTTCCAACTGTGCTGTTATGTCTAAGATCTACCTTATCCTCAACGCCGTTTACAACCCACATAGGATGCTGTGAATAATAAGAACCGCTAATAGTACCAATACCGCGTCCTAATGCTCTTTGATAATCATATTTTGCATTGTAATTGGTTTTATCTGTCAAAGGAAAACGCGGTGCTGCTGTTTTTCCATCGGGAGTAATTAAATTGGCATCATTCCAGTTAGGTCCAAAAATTCTCATTGAAGTAAACGATAAAAATGATTGTGCTCCTCCGTTTGGTGCCACTAATATAGCTTCTGTATTTGCAGAAATCACCTTGTTTTCAGGTCTGTGCAAATCCCAAATCACATTTCTGGTAATAGGCCATGCCGTAGGATTTCCTCCCGGATCAAAAATTCCTAAAGTGTTTTGTACCAAAGAATAACCCGATTGATTGATAAGAATGTTTGCTTGTGCTTCCGCTTCTGCAAATCTGCCTGATGCCAAATAACATTTTATAAGTAACTGACGGCAAGCTCCTTTGCTAACCATACCTACATATCCTATTTTTGACTGTTCTGGTACATATTGTACGGCTTTTTCCATATCTGCTGTAATCATTTCTATGATGGCTTCCTTTTTAGTAGAATAATAACTCTGCTTTGGAACTTCCAAAATTTTAGTTATCAACGGTATATCTCCAAATTGATAAACCAGATTAAGATAACGATATGCTCTGTGAAAATAAGCCTGCCCGATATATTTATTTTTAACATCCTCAGATAAAGTTGTCACATTACCAATATACGTTAATATGGTATTAGCATTTTTAATCCCTGTATAGGCTTCTGTCCAGTAAAAACCAAGATAAGTCGACTCAGATACGTCTCTGTTAAAAGTTCCGGTAGGAACAACAGTAGCAGCATAATCGGCTATATTACCAGCCGTATCTGTTTTTCCGTATTGTGCCATATCAGAGAAAAGATACTCTGTACCAATAGGCACACTAACGCCCGCAGCATTAAAATGAATATAATTATTACGCAGCTGCTTATCGCACAGTGCTAAAGTTGCCTGCAATCCGGCTTCTGTAGAAAATGTAGCTCCCGGTTCGTAAAACGAAAGCGGGTCTGAATCGAGAAAATCTTTCGAACAAGAACCAGACAGCGTAGCCAATAGTATAAAAGGCACCAGTCTTGAAATTGTATTTTTTGTGTATCTTTTTTTCATGGTTGAATAATTTTTAAAGTTGTACATTAAAACCTAAATTAAACGTTCGTGTGGCTAATCCTCCATTTCCATTATTAACATCTCCTTCCGGATCTCCATAATATTTCCATTGTTTAGAAGCAGACCATGTTGCTACGTTTTGAACCGAAGTATAAATTTTTAAATTTTTAATGTGTACGCGATCCAAAAGATCTCTTGGTAAAGAATAAGCAAGCGAAATGTTATCCAGACGAATAAAACTGCGATCATACAATTTTCCCGGTGCAGCCGGAGTTCCAGCAGGTCCTTTAGCATCAAGACGTGCCCAATCGTTGGTAGGGTTGTCCACTGTCCAATACGGATTTACATACGGATTGAAGTTGAATTTATACAAACTGCTATCATTGAAAGTATTCATATAGCTTGAATTAAGATCTTTTTGCCCCATATAAGAATACATGCTTACAGCCAAATCCCAATTTTTATAAATCTTAAATTCATTGCGAAGCGACCATTGTACAGGAGGAGTTTTATCTCCTAAAAATTGCTTGTCTTTTTCATTATAAACCGCTTTTTTATACGCAACACCATTTGCATCTACCGCATCAACATCGTCTCCGGTATAACTGTTTGCCACTTTTGGGTCTCCGGGACGCTGTCCGTATTTTAAAGCTTCCTGCCACTCATCTTTTTGCCAGATTCCGGTTACTCTGTAATCCCAAATTTGAGTGATCGATCTGCCTATAAACCATCCGTTTGCTGAATCATCACCCTCTTTAGTTCCAACGACATTACCACTGCCATCCTTAATATCTACCATATTGCCATACAATGACTTAATAGTATTCTTATTATATGAAAAACCAAGCGAAGTACGCCATTCAAAGTTTGGTTTTTTCATATTAAGAGTGCTAAGACTCAATTCAAAACCTTTATTTTCAACCTCTCCCAGATTGGTTGCAATTGTTGAAAAACCAGTGAAACCAAGTAGAGTTTGATTCATAATCATATCATGCGTAACCTTTTGGTAAGCATCTATAGTAGCAGTAACACGATCATGTAAAAAACCTAAGTCAAGACCAATATTTGTTGATCTTGTTTTTTCCCATTCCAAATGTGGATTTGCCATACGATCAAGTGATAAATATTTCAGTTCAAGAGGTTTTCCTGAAGCATCTAAATATCCCATGGTCCCGGTATTTATTAAGTTTGCCAAAGAAATATATGGATTATCAAGCGATCTGTTTCCATTTTCACCCCAGGACAAACGGAATTTACCTGTTGACAACGCATCCCAATTAATCCAGTTTTCATTTTTAAAGTTCCATGCAATCCCGATAGAAGGGAAAGTAGCATAAGGATTTGAAGCTCCAAATGCCGAATATCCGTCACGACGAACAGTCGCTGTTAACATATAACGATTATCAAACGAATAGAAAAGTCTTGCCATCAAACCATCTGCCGTTTGATGTGTATCCTCTGATCTAAGCGCGCTATTTGCCAGTGTTGCAGTAGAAACATTGTGAAATCCTAAAGCATCCGTAGGCAGAATATTATAGGCATTCATTCCATCTGACCAAAAACGGCGTTCTTCAGCTTCCTGAACTAAAGTTAATATAATATGGTGTTTTGCAGCAAGTGTATAATCCCACGTTATTGTATTATTCAGGTTATAATCAAATCTTGTTTCATTATTTCTAATTGCTCCATTAGTAGCAGCAGGAAAATTTGGATTTAGTGACGATTTGAACTCACGATGGTGAAAAAATTGATAACGGGGGGCAACGTTAAATGAATATGTAATACCCCAAGGCAAAGTTACCTTTGTATTAAAAATGGTATTTAAAGTAGTATATCCTTTCTCAAGCTCCATAAATTGGCGATCATAGTAATAGTTATAATTCTGTCCAGAAACATTTTTCCCCATCGGCTGTCTCTCATAGTTGCCATTTGCATCTATAAAAGTTCCAAACGGGCTCGTTCTCATCATATTATTATTCCCGGAACGTGTATCTAAAGAAGGTTTGATATCACCATCAGTACGATCCTGAAAATTAACGTTTACACCAAAATCAAGCCAATCCGTGATTTTAGCGTCTACTTTCATATTGGCACGAGCCGATTTATAATCATTTCCAACAATAGCACCTTCTGAAGTTAAATAACCCAAAGACATATAATAATTTACCTTGTCGCCCGCTCCGGAAACACTCAGATTATTGTCATGATTAATCCCTGTTCTAAAAGAACTATTAGTCCAATCGTGTGTTTTATCTGCAAGGAAATTAGCCATAAGCGAAGGATCGAAATTAAGACCCAAACGATTTCCCCATACTTCTTTGGCACTTTTTCCTGTTGTTTGTGCAGCTGGCTGATAAGCTAACCATTGGTCCTGAGTAATTCCCCACTTACTTAAATCATTAGGATTTGAGAAGTAACCCGGTTTACCATTAGCAACTGTTCCTACCATCCATGGTCCGTATTCACCGGTTGTTGCATTACCGCCGTAAGTGGCAGCAGTTTCCCAGTCTTCACGGTATTTTAAGTATCCTTCCGGAGAATAGACAGTACGATAGGCACTTTTATTGGTAATTGTTGTGTTGGTCGTAAAACTAATGACAGGTTTACCAGCCTTACCTTTTTTGGTTGAGATAATAATAACCCCCGCAGCCGCTTTTGCTCCATAAACAGAGGCTGCCGATGCATCTTTTAAAATATCGATCGAGCCGATATCATCAGGATTGATTTCTGAAAGCTCACCATAAAATTGCATTCCGTCTAAAATAATAAGCGGTGAATTATGCACACCATCATTATTAGGATTATAAACAGAACTTTGTCCACGAATTTGCATTCTTCCTCCACCTTTTGCAGAAGGGTCGTAACCTACGTTTATACCGGGAGTACCTCTCAATATATCCTGAACGGTCTGCGGATTTTGGTTCGCGAGCCTGTCCGGTGTTATCTGAACGATTGCTCCCGTTAAATCCTTTTTCTTCATTTTACCATATCCTACCACAACAACTTCTTCTAATGAAGTGGTAGCCTTTAGTAGTTTTACATTAACGATAGTCTCGCCTTTTAAAGTAACTTCTTTCGTTACATATCCCAAATAGGTAAAAATTAATACTGCGTTTTCGTTATCTACTTTTAAAGTAAATTTTCCGTCAAAATCTGTTAAACCGCTATTTCTGGTTCCTTTTTCTAAAATTGTTACTCCCGGCAGCGGCATGCCGTTTTCATCATTAACTTGTCCATTAATGGTTTTTTGTTCCAGTACATTTTTTGAGTATATAGTACTGTTTGAACTAATTGCGTAGCCATGAACCTGAGACAGAGAAAATAATACACAGAGCATCATCATTTTCTTTTTTAAATCAAATCCAGATTTGCAATCAGGACGGTTTTCAATCCTAATTAAATTTGTCATTTTTGGTTTTCATTTTTGGTTATTAATAGTTAGTTTGTGAAAATCACTTTTATCGTTCGTTAAATCGATTCATGATTTGCCTTGCAAAAATGATTAATAATGGGTTTAATAAGGAGTAATAAAATACGATTTTGGGGGCTCAAAAGTCTTGAGAATGAATTTATAGTTTTTTTTTAGCGGTAAAAATTTATTATTGTAAGAAAAAAGCATAAAAAAATAAAGAATATGTAAATAACCTGACTATCAACTTATTTCACATTTTTTTGGTTATTTCAGAAAGAAAAAAATAGAGTAATTTGTCTTTTTTTCTATAAGTTGTTCTTTTTCAGGATTGTGTTAATAATTAAACTACATTTGTCCCTCAACAAATAATTAAAAAAAAATGCAAGAAGGTACAGTAAAGTTCTTTAATGAAGAAAAAGGTTTTGGGTTTATAACACCAAAGAATGGCGGAAGTGAAATCTTTGTTCACGCTTCAGGTCTATCAGAAAATATTCGTGAGAATGATGAGGTACGTTATGATATTGCAGAAGGAAAAAAAGGTCCTAACGCAGTAAATGTTGTTGTAGCTTAATAATCTGCAATAAACATACAAAAAAAGCACCTGTCCATGTGGCAGGTGCTTTTTTTGTACTTAAATTTTTGATAGATGAAATTATTGGGCAACTTCATTTTCAGGTTCCTGAAAACTTTCTATCTGCGATTTTAAAACATCTTTGTATTTTGCAATGCCTATTCCAATAATAGGTAAAGACAATTGTCCAATCATAGAGGCAGTTTTTTTATTGCCCGTTTTATTAAGATAAGAAGATAAAAGTAAACTGCCAATTGCTCCAAAGAGTATCAATTCTCCCGGAATATCCGCAATTTTATTTTCGATCAATACCCTGATGTCCTCCAGATTTTCCTGATTAATTAAGTTTTCCATAAGTTTATTTTTTTAGTGATTTTTATTATTTATTGTAATTTTAAAATTACAGTGAAAATACCACTCTCACTTATAGAATTGGAAACTCAAATTATATAATTGTCAGTAGTTTAAGAACAAACTTTTCAATATTCTCAGTGTTTTTTATGATTGAATTTGATAAATAATGGATTGAATCGAGTAAATCATAAAATAAACACGCGTTTACCTTTGTATAAATAAAAAACATAACAAAGATGAACCTTAAAAATAACACCGTATTGATAACCGGCGGAACAAGCGGTTTCGGATTGGCATTTGCAACAAAATTCCTTGCTTTGGGTAATACCGTTATTATTACAGGCAGAGACCAGGCAAAGCTGGATGCCATTAAAATAAAACATCCTGAAATTCACACCATTCAAAGTGATGTTAGCGATGTGAATGCAATCAGGGAATTATATAACGAGGTAGCAAACCGCTTTTCTAAATTGAATTTATTGATTAATAATGCAGGCGAGATGCGTATCATCAGTTTACATGACACCGCTATTGATCTTCATGATATTACACGCGAAGTAGAAATTAACCTGATGGGACCAATTCGCATGGTGCAGCAGTTTTT
The DNA here is from genome assembly GCF_025947065.1 of Flavobacterium sp. N1736. Lineage (NCBI taxonomy): Bacteria > Pseudomonadati > Bacteroidota > Flavobacteriia > Flavobacteriales > Flavobacteriaceae > Flavobacterium > Flavobacterium sp. N1736. Next base: position 2,016,070 of record NZ_CP109994.1, on the reverse strand, counting down.
GCCACTACTTAAAAAACAGCCATCAGCCGCTATATTAAACGTAAGCTCCGGACTTGCTGTAGTTCCTTTTCCAATTTCACCCATTTACGGCGCATCCAAATCAGGACTGCATGCCTACACCAGAGCGTTGCGTGTACAATTAAAACACACTAAAATTAAGGTATTCGAACTTTTAGCACCCGCATCAAAAACACCTCTTGGTGATAAATTTGCTGGTTTGGATGGTTTTAGTGACAGCGGACAAATGGAACCGGAAAAGGTTGTAGATGCTGCAATAAAACGTCTCGAAAATGATAAACTGGAAATGTTTTTTGGAATAGCACGTTTGCTTTATATATTGAGCAGGCTTGCACCCGGATTTATTTTTAACCAACTTAGTAAAGCCGGTGCAAAACGAATGGCGGGTTAAATCAATTTATACTTATTACCATTTGTAATTTTAAACACAAAATGTTATTTATTCAAAAGCCGGTAAATTTAAAGATTTACCGGCTTTTATTTCAGCAGTTTTTTAAAGCAGGATTTATAGTTTAGGTTCGTAAGTTAGTTCTACAACTCCCGATCTGAAAACTCTCGTATCAATAAGTTCTAAGCCAATCCGTTCTTTTAAATCTTCAAATAGCGGCTTTCCGCTTCCCAAAACTATCGGATGAACGGATATTTTATAAATGTCAATAAGCCCTAAATCAAGGAATGTTTTTATGAGTTTTGCTCCGCCATAAAGCCAAATGTCTTTACCTTTTTGTTGTTTTATTTCAGCTACTTTTTCTTCAATATTTGAAGTGATGAATGTTGCCTTTTTATCATCTCTTTCCTGGCTTGAAAAGACAAATTTGTTTTTAGAATGTATCGCTTGCCACATCGTTTTTTCTGCCGGAGATGTATTTTCATCAGGCTCAAAATTTCCCCACGCATCATAACTCACCCTGCCATAAAACATAGTGTCGATACTTGCAATAAAAGCATCAAAGTTCATATCGTCGTCCATGATGCACCAATCGATTTCTCCATTTGGTCCTTCGATAAATCCGTCTAAGCTAACTGCTAAATTTAAAATTACTTTTTTCATATAACGTGTTTTTTAGCAAAATTAGAAACCGTTTCGTAATTATACTTTGGAAAAATGCGACAAAATTAAAGTTGAGAAGGAGCAAGTCCTGTGTTTCTTTTTATTTCATTCGTAAGATGCGAATGATCATAAAAACCACATTCAAAAGCAATATCAAGTAAACTTTGCTCATTGGCAGATTTTTTAATTATAGACAGCGCGTTTTGAAAACGAACAATATTCGAATACTCTTTAGGCGTAATTCCTATGTGCATTTTAAAATTTCGCTCTAATTGTCTTACTGTAATGCAGTTTCTTTTAGCAATCTCATAAATGCTGAGCTGGCCATTTGCGTTATGAATTTCTTCTATAACAGATTGAAGCGGTCTGTTTTTATTCCGAAATCTATCATAAAAAAAATTGTTGAGGTAATAGGAGGGATCTTTGACGATTTTTTCGATGTTAAATGAATGTCGACGATCAAACTCGATTGTGCTGTTTGTCAATTCATTTTGTGGGGCATATTTATAAAAATTGGAAAAAGTTGCAGGTTTTAAGCACACGCCCAATAAATGTGTTTCAGCATCAATGAAAGTATCTTTAAACGACGTCATTGCGCCAACAACATAGGTTTTTCCATAATCCATAGAAACGTTGCCATTATCAGTTTTGCACGATTCCCCCAAATTTATAATCAATCCGGCGCATCCGTCAGGAAAAATTCGTTCCCATTGATTGTCGCTATTGTCACCTTTCAGCTCCCAAAAAGAATGAATATACGGCGCAAGCTCAATACAGGTTTTTGTTTCTTTATATTCCATTTATCAGAGTCATCACAAAATAGCAGTATAACAAAACTATAAAAAAAAAGCTAAAACTTTCGCTTTAACTTTTTTTAAGAAGTGATTCCTAATCAACGATTTACAAACCTTGTACAACCTGCATAAAATCGTTTCTGCTCCAGTGGTCAGTTATTTTACCGTCTTTAAGAATATCTATTTCAATTACATTCATTTCTACTTTTTTTCCCGTAGCGGTCTTTCCCATAAATTCTCCGGTGTGCGTTGCCGTTATTGTTTTTCTCAGGGATACTTTATTGCCTTCTGCCAGCACTTCGTCAATTCGCACTGCGATATTAGAAAAACCCTTATGAAAACCCGTTACAAAACCAATCATTACACTTGCATCTTTTGGTGCATTTGGTGGTGCCGTATCATTCATATAAATTATTTGAAATAAGAATTTTTATATGAGAATTCACATCGTCCTTGATTTATTTATTATTTGAACAATAAATAAAAAGATAGTGTTTTTGATTTTATTGCTATGTTTAAGTATCTTTAAACTAAGTTGATGTATAATCAGATAATTGGAAAAAGGCGAATTTTTATAAGAGATTTTAATCAATTAAACCAACCATTAAATTTAAAATAATGCTTTACAATCTACTACAAACAGATTATAATTATACTTTCACTCTAATTAGAGTTGTTGCGGGCATAATCATATTTCCTTACGGAATGCAAAAACTTTTGGGCTGGTTTGATGATTTTGGCGGTGGAGTTGGAATTCATGAATCACTCGCTTCATTTGCTGATAAAAAAATACCAAAAGCAATTGCCTGGATGGTTATAATTGGGCAGTCATTTGGAAGTGTGATGCTGATAATTGGTTTTTTTGGCAGAATTGGAGCATTCTTTAACTTTATAATTTTCACAGGAGCAATGCTCAAACATACTTCAGACGGATGGGTGATGAATTGGACGGGCACCAAAAAAGGCGAGGGAATAGAATATTTTGTAATGCTTCTCGCTCTGTTGCTTTTTGTTATAATCAATGGCAGCGGTGCTATTTCGATTGATTATTTACTTTTAAAATCAGATTAAATCCCATTAGCTCAGTAATGGGATTTAAATATAATGCTATTTTACTTTTAAAATTTCTTTTAAAAAAATCAAATTTGTAATTCCTATTATTTTATAACTTTCAGTTCTGCTCCAAATTCTTTTATTCTGACCAAGGCGAATGCAAAATAGCATCACAAAAATTTAATTGTTTATAATCAGGCATCATGCAGGAACAAATATCTGCATTCATACTCCCGAAGGTTGTATGCGGTTTATGTTTAAAGCCGTCAAAAAAGGTGGGTATTATATTTTTCTTTAACTCACTTCGAGGAAACTCTTTTACAATTTCATCGCGATCAGCATTCGATAACTGATTGTATCCTTTTCCTACTACGTCGAGGGCGACTCCAAAATTCAGTAACGCAACTTCAGGTTCTTTGTATTCCGCTATACCCGGTGATGTATGAAGCGCGATGGCATCCCAAACTAATTGCAATGATTGTGGCGAAACACCGTGACCAAGAAGAAAATTGCGGGCAGCATTAGCACCGTCGACCTCAAATCTCTTATCATTGCTGCGATAATGAGGAGTTAATCCCAAATCGTGAAACAGGGCGCTGACATATAATAATTCTGCATCGTATCGAATGTTATTTTGCTGACCGTTTAGAGACGCAAAGAGAAAAGTGCGCAAAGAATGATTGTATAAAAGATCACTGCCATGTTCGCGTAATAATGCTGTTGCCTGCGTAGCGATTACACTATCGGGCAATTTTATTCCTGCTATAATTTTACCTGAAATTGCCATAATTATCAATAATTTTTTCCATGAGTTTATTTGTTTTCACAAAGCTAAAAAACATGAATATGAATATTCTTGAACTAGTTTAAGAAAAATATTTTTTCCTTTTTTCACTTAAATACTCCGGTGTAAAGCCTAAAAAAGAAGTACCAACAAAATTACAATTTTATCATTTATACTTAATTGGTAATTCTCTTTAAGTTAAAATAAGCGTGTACCAAATATTAGACGCAAAGCTTTAATTTAACATAAAGATAAATCAACTTTTTAGGTATTTTTTGTTTGTTGGTTTTCATTTGTTCTTTTAAATCTATTATGAAAAACCATCTTTTGCAAATGTCTGATGAAGAACTCCAGAAATTGATTTTTCAGGAGAATCATGATGCGTTTGCAATTATTTTCGACAGGTATTGGAAGAAATTGTACACCTATGCTTTTAAGATTTATAAAGAAGAACAAATCTGTGAAGATATCGTTCAGGAAATTTTTATCAGTCTTTGGAAAAATACAGCCAATACAGTCATTCTCAATTTAGAAGCTTATCTTTTCAGGGCAGTTAAATATAAAATTGCCAATCATATCCGAAGCTTAAAATTTGACCGTGAACATCTTGAAGTTCTGGAGACTATTCCGGAGCCAAACAATACCGTTGATAATATCGAATACATTGAATTCGAAAAAGGCATTATGAACCAGATAAGTCAATTAACGCCCAAGTGCCGCGAGGTTTTTTTATTAAGCCGTATCGAACACTTTTCGAATGCTGAAATAGCAGAAAAATTAAGCCTTTCCATTCATACTGTCGAAAAGCACATTAGCAATGCTTTAAAACAACTCCGCCTTAACGGACATTATAATTCTTTGATTTTTTACTGGGCAGCCTTTCTTTATGTTAACTAAATAATAGTTATTTTAAGAAAACGTTAAGACTGCTTTTTCGACTACTTGTACACATCAAAATTGGTGACTTATCTATAAAAGCACTTATTTTGAAAAAAGAAACCCTTTTGCTACTGGCAAAAAAATACACAGAAGGTACTTGTACACCCGAAGAAAAAACGGCAGTTGAAGCCTTTTTCGAAAAGATGCAGGATAATTCAACAATTAATCTGTATCAATTTCCCGATGCAAAAGGCGATATCATTCTTGGGAAAATATTTCAGGAATTACAGACCAAAAAACAGCCTCGAAATTTCAAATTTAAAAAAGCCCTTAAAATTGCAGCGATTTTAATTGTTGCACTTGGAATTTCTTTTTCAGTTTTAAAATTTGCCCTGACGCCAAAAGAAATCATTCAGATTGCACTTAAAGGAGAGAAAAAAGAAGTCTTGCTTCAAGACGGAAGTGTCGTTGTGCTAAACTCCAACAGCAGTATTACGTATCCGGAAGAATTTGGTGAAACCCGAAATATCAAATTGAGCGGAGAAGCTTATTTTAAAGTTTTTCGCGATGTAAAAAGACCATTTATTGTACAAACTCACGATGTAAAAGTCAGAGTTTTAGGTACTTCATTTGATGTCAATTCCTATAAACACAGATCTACCAAAGTAAGTGTTCTTACGGGTAGAGTCGAAGTTAGCTCTGCCTCAGGAAAGAAAGTAGTTATTGTAAAAAATGAACAGGCTGATCTGAAACGCAATGCTGATTTTCACATATCTACAGATGACAGCTCTGAAGGAATTGCCTGGACCAGCAACACTATTGTCCTTAAAAACACATCACTTTCTGAAACTGCAAAAATCATTGAAAACTGGTATAATGTCGATATTACATTTGAAGATCAGGAAATAAAAAAGCTCACTATTTCAGGAAAGTTTAAAGATGAAAAATTAGAGAATGTACTGGAAAGTATTGCCTTTTTGAAACAATTAAAAATAATTTACGTAACCCAAAATCATATCCTTATAAGAAGAAAGATGCCTTAACATTAAAAAACTAAAAACCCGCTTCCGGTGCAACGGAAACGGGCGTTAAAAAAAAGACTACAAATAAAAATTTATAGCCCAATAGTAATGAATACGAAACTACAATTTTTTTTCAATAAGTATATTAAGATGAAAAATCTTTATATACTGATAACATTCTTTTTGACTTTGCAGGGATTTGCAATGGCAAATCCAACAAAGGAAAATCAAATCAGCCTAAATTTAAAGGACGCAACAATTACAGAATTTTTTAAAGTAATTGAACAAAAAACGGCATTCACTTTTGTTTTTGACGAAAAAATATCAGGAACCTCTCAGCGTATCACGATTTTTGCTGAAAAAGAAAGCCTTGATGCAATTCTTTTAAAAATCTCAGAAAGAACCGGACTCTCTTTCAAAAAAATTAATAACACAATTATAGTAACAAAGAATTTGCGTGTACAAATGACGGTACGCGGGAAAGTGCTGGATGAAAGTGGTTTTCCTATTCCGGGTGCTACAGTTCTTGAAAAAGGAACGCAAACCAGTACTTTAACAGACATGGAAGGAAATTTCAGTTTTGCAGTTTCAAACTCCTCAGCAGTTCTTACGGTTTCTTATCTTGGTTATCTTTCACAGGATGTTGCCATTAGCAATTCGCCGCTGACAATTACCATGAAAGTAAGTACAAGTGAGTTAAATGAAGTTGTGGTAACTGCCTTAGGGATTAAGAGAGAAGAAAAACGACTTGGTTTTTCACAACAAACCATAAAATCAGAAAGTTTATCTCAGGCAAGATCAAATAACTGGTCGTCTGCTTTAAAAGGAAAAGTTGCCGGATTAAGCATTACTTCAGCAGGTTCAGGACCTATAAATTCGCAGCAGATTACACTTCGTGGAAACAGATCATTAAGCCCTAAAGGAAATTATGCACTTATTGTAGTCGACGGAGTTCCGGTAAATGCAGAGATGACAACTTCAGGTTCAACAAGCGCTTATATGGGCGAGGATTCTCCAATTGATTACGGTAACGGAATTTCAGACCTTAATCTTGATGATATCGAAAGTGTTACGGTATTAAAAGGCGCGGGAGCTACGGCACTTTACGGAAGCCGCGCCGCAAACGGAGCTTTGATTCTTACCACAAAATCAGGAAAGAAAAACAAAGGACTTGGTATTTCTTACAGCACAGGTGCGTCATTCGATAAAATCCAGAGATGGCCGGATTATCAATACAAATATGGACAAGGAACGGGTAATTCACCGGATGCATTGGGCAATCAGTATTATTCTTATGGCAATTCTGCCGACGGAACAAGTACTAGCGGAACCAGCAGCGCCTGGGGACCAGCTTTTACCGGACAGAATTTTTATCAATATGATCCAACACTTCAGGGGCAATCAGCAACCAGAGTTCCGTGGACTTCATACAGAGATAACCGCAAAGATTTCTGGAATACGGGGATAACTTTAAATAATAATATCTCTATTCAGGGCGGTGACGATAAGGGATCTATGCGTCTTTCATTAGGTCATCAAAAAAACGAATGGATTATGCCAAACACTGGTTTTGACAGGGTAACAGCGGCAATCAATGCTAATTATCAGGTATCAGATAAAATAAAATTAGGTACTACGGTAAACTACAATACCAGAAACAGCGATAATCTACCTTCAACGGGTTACAATAATGGTTCTATTGCTTATTTTATGATTTTCCAGCAGCCCAATATAGATTTGGACTGGTATCGCCCAATTTGGGAAAAGGGAAAAGAACAAATTCAGCAATTGCATCCGTTTAGTTCTTTTATTGATAATCCTTACCTGATTGCATATGAGGCAACGAATACGCTAAACAGTGATCAGATTGTTGGTAATATTTTTGCCAATATCAAATTATCACCAAATCTGGATTTAATGGTTCGTTCGGCTCTTAATACGTACAATCAAACCAGAGAACAAAAAAGACCTTATAGTATCAATAGATATGCAAAAGGTTTCTATGAAAGACAGGATGTTTACAAACAGGAAATTAATTCTGATTTTTTACTTTCTTATAAAAAAGATTTCGGAAACAAATTTTCTCTTGCTGCTTCAGCCGGAGGAAATGCCATGAGTTACAAATACAGAAGAACTGAGGCAGAAGTAACAGGCTTGGTAGTTCCCGGAGTTTACAAACTTTCGAATGGTTCAAGTGCTCCAATTTTAACTTTGGGAGATGCCTATAAAAAGATGAATAGTCTTTATGGATTGGTTTCTCTGTCGTATGGCGAAATGCTTTTTGTAGATGTTACAGGACGAAATGACTGGACGAGTACATTGCCGGTAAAAAATAATTCATTCTTTTATCCGTCTGTAAACACAAGTTTAATCGTTTCAGAAATGGCAGCTTTGCCAAAAGCGATTGATTATTTAAAATACAGATTTTCGTATGCACAGGTTGGTAATGATACCGAACCTTATAAAACGCAAAAATATTATGGACAAAGTGCATTTCCAAGTTCAGCCCAGACGTTAACGGTTTTATATAATGATCATTTTAAACCGGAGATTACGACGAGTTTTGAAACTGGTTTTGAAATCAGAATGCTTCATAATCGCCTTACAGCTGATGCAACCGTTTATGAAAGCAGCACAAAAAATCAAATTATTGATATTCCGATGGATTTTTCAACAGGTTACAGTGGCGCTGTATTAAACGGAGGAGAAGTACGAAACCGAGGCATTGAGCTTAGCCTTGGCGGAAAATTTATAGATAATAAAAATTTCAAATGGAATGCAAACCTGAACTGGTCCCGCAATTGGAATAAAGTAATGGAACTTGCGGAAGGAATCGACGGACAACAAGTTATTGGAACAGGCGGAACTGCTTCTATCATTGCAAAAGTTGGCGGAACTACGAGTGCCATTTATGGCTTTGGTTTTGTAAGATCACCAGACGGAAAAATTGTATACGACAGCGCAGGTCTTCCGGCTTATCCTGAAGAAATTCAATACATTGGCGATGCAAGCCCGGATTGGAAAGCAGGTTTAACCAATACTTTTACGGTTGGAAATTTCACCATGAACGTCACAATCGACGGGCAATATGGCGGTGTTCTGTATTCAATGACACATCACAAACTTGCAGAGCAGGGTAAATTAAATTCTAATGAGATGGGCAGGGCAGAAGGTTATATCATTGGAGACGGTGTAATCCAAAATGCAGATGGAACTTATTCGCCAAACACAAAGAAAGTTGCCACAGCAGATTGGTATGTACGTTATTACCGCAGGGCTAATATTGAGTCAAATTCGTTTGATGCTTCATATGCGAAACTACGTGAAATCAGTCTTCAATATGCTATGCCAAAAAGATGGCTTAAAGACACCGGATTGCAGTCGGTTCAGTTCTCTGTTTTTGCAAGAGATTTAGCGGTTATTTCAGATTTCCCAATTTATGACCCTGAAACTGCCGCATTAAACGGAGACACGATTCTTCCGGGCGTAGAGACCGGACAAATGCCTTCGCCAACAACCTATGGTTTTAATTTAAGTTTGACTTTATAATAAAACAATGAAAAAGATAAAAATTGCGGCAATATTAGTATTGCTAACCGGAATGAGTATTTCCTGTACACAAGGTTTTGAAGAACTTAATGAAAATCCTAACCTTATTACCGAGGTAAGTCCGGGTACATTATTAAACCCAATAATTTACGGAATTGCTTCTCAGAATGCTTTGCAGAGTGTTGATGTTACTTTCAACCTGATGCAGGTATCACTGCCTTTTCCAAGCATTACAGGCGGACTTCATCGTTATGATGTCAGCAATAATATTGGTAATTCCGCATGGAATAATTATTACAAATGGCTTAATAACATCAGAGAAATGCGCATGGCGTCTGAAAAGGCAAAAGACGGTAATTATGAAGCGATTGCCCTTACGCTTAATGCCTTGGTATATGCCAATTTAACAGATCTTTTCGGGCCGGTTCCTATGACCGAAGCGACACGTGGAGAAGATGGTATTTTGTATCCGAGATATGATAAACAGGAATTCATCTATGAAACATTGTTAGCAGATCTTGAAAGAGCAAACACACTTTACGATGTGAGTAAACCAATGATTTATGCAGAAGATATTTTATTTCAGAATAAAGTAGCCAGCTGGAAAAAGTTTACCAATTCTTTAAAAATGAGATTGTTATTAAGAATTTCAAACCGCAGCGAAACTCAGGCTTTTGAAAAGCTGACGTATATGATAGAGCATCCTGAAATTTATCCTGTTTTTACCACTACCGCAGAAGGAGCAATTTTGAAAGTAACGGGCGTTTCTCCAAACATGTCTCCATGGGGAAGACCTCAGGATTTTAATCTTAATATAAAAATGGCGTCATTTTTTATTGATAATCTGAATGCTCTCGAAGATCCAAGACGAGCAATAATTGCAACAGGTGCAACGGCTTTGGTTACGAATGCGCCACTTGGATTTAAAGGAATTACAAGTGCTTATGCAGGTTCAGATTCACAGTTTAAATACAATGCCTCAACACTTTTGAATACGCAGGCAACAAACCCAATGCAGATTTTTATTATGACTTATGCCGAAGTAGAATTTATCAAGGCAGAAATGGCGCAACGCGGCTACGTTGCTGATGCTGCCGGACACTATGTAAAAGCGGTTAAGTCGGCTATAGAACAGGTTAAAGCAGTAGCTCCGGCAACTTATTTTGACAATGTGCAGGCGCAGTACAATGGAACACTGGAAAGAATAATGCTTCAAAAATATTATGCACTTTATTTTACCGATTATCAACAATGGTTTGAATACAGAAGAACAGGATTGCCTGTATTGCCTACTACAACCGCAATGCTGAACGGAGGAATTATGCCTTCAAGATTCACTTATCCGGACAATCAGCAGATTAAAAATACAGAAAACTATCAGGAAGCCATTCAGATGATTGGAGGCGATAACATCAATTCTAAAGTTTGGTGGGACAAATAAAAAATTAAAATGAAAAAGACAATTATATTTAGTGCTTTACTGTTTTGCGGAATTTTAACAGCGCAAACTACTGTAAAAGGAAACGTATTTGAAGATTTAAATCAAAACGGAAAAAAGGATAAAAAAGAAAAAGGTATCGCCAATGTTGCAGTAACCAATGGGCGCGAGGTAGCGTTAACCGATAAAAAAGGAAACTATGAACTTCCTCTGGAAAACAACGCTATTATTGCTGTAATTAAACCATCGGGATATAAGATATTGGTTAACAAAGATAATCTTCCACAGTTTTTTTACAATTATAAACCGGAAGGATCACCTAAAAGTAAGTTTGAAGGTGTAGCGCCAACAGGAAAAATTCCCGAATCTGTTGATTTTGGATTAATAACACAAAAAGAAACGGCTGATTTTACAGCACTTGTTTTTGGAGATCCACAGCCTTATAATCTTGAAGAAGTTGATTTTTTTACCAGAGGAATAGTTTCAGAAGTTGAAGGAATAAAAAATATTCCGTTTGGTTTAAGTATGGGAGATTTGGTAGGAAATGACCTGAACTTATTTAACCCTTACATTCAGGCAGTAAAAAAAATTGGGATTCCGTGGTACAATCTTTTAGGAAACCATGACTTGAATTTTGATGCCAAGGCAGATAATATGGCTGATGAAACTTACGAAGCCCATTTTGGACCTGCGAATTATGCTTTTAATTATGGTAAAGTGCATTTTATTATTTTGGATGATGTACTATATCCGGACCCAAGAGATAATGAAGGATATTGGGGAGGTTTTACAGAGGAGCAAATGCAATTCATTGAAAATGATTTGAAAGTAGTTCCTAAAGACAATCTAATTGTGATGGCTTTTCATATTCCGCTTAGCGAACCGGATGCTAAAGACGATTCTTTCAGAGACAGTGATCGCCAAAAATTATTTGAATTGCTGAAAGATTTTCCAAATACATTGTCACTTTCAGCTCATACGCATATGCAGCGTCAGGATTTTTTCGATCAAAAAGATGGCTGGCTGCAAGAGAAACCGCATCATCATTATAATATCGGGACAACTTCAGGCGACTGGTATTCCGGAAAATTGGACGAGAAAGGAATTCCTATTTCGGTTATGAGAGACGGAACACCAAAAGGATATGCTTTTATTCATTTTGCAGGAAACCAATATACGGTAGATTATAAAACAGCCGGAAAACCACAGGATTATCAAATGAAAGTTTTTACTCCAAAAGTGGTTGCAAAAGGAAAGCGCACCAAATCTGGCGTGTTTGCGAACTTTTTCATGGGAAGCAAAAAAGACAAAGTAGTATACCGTGTAGATCAGGGAGAATGGAAAGACATGGATTATGTACAGGCAGAAGATCCATCTTATGTAGAACTGGTTTACGAATGGGAACTTTCAGAAGTATTGATGCCGGGAAAACGTTCTTCGGATCCTGAAAAAAGCACACACGTATGGAGAGGAGATATTCCGTCAAATCTTGATTTAGGCACACATACTATCGAAATTAAGGCGACAGATATGTTTGGCAAAATTCATACAGCCACCAGCAATTACAGAATAGACAAAGTAAAATAAGAGATAATGATCAGAACAATAAAGTTTATATGCATTTTTACCGTGCTGATAACTGCATATAATTGTGCCGGTACTGTAAACAAACAGCTGACACAGAGCGTTGAAGTTCAGGGACATCGCGGTGATCGCGGTAATTTTCCTGAAAACACAATTCCGGCTTTTCTAAGTGCAGTAAAAAAAGGCGCTGCTGTTATAGAACTTGATGTAGTAATTTCTAAAGACCAAAAAGTGGTAGTTTCGCACGAGCCGTTTATGGCTGCGCAGTACATGAGCGATCTTGTGGGAAAACCAATTAAAAAGGACAAAGAAAAGAGCTATAATCTTTATGAAATGACTTATGACAGCATTAAAAGGTTTGACAGCGGTTCGAGAGGCAATGCAGCTTTTCCGGCGCAGCAAAAAATCAAAACCTATAAACCTTTGTTATCTGAAGTGATAGACAGTGTCGAGAATTATATCACCAGAAATAAGCTAAAACCTGTGAAATACAATATCGAAATCAAGTCTGAAAAAGAAGATTACGATAAGAGACAGCCACAGCCTGCTTTGTTTTCGGCAATGGTGATGAAGATCATTAAGAATAAAGGAATTGAGGAAAAAATAAACATTCAGTCTTTTGATCCCGCAGTTTTAAATGTGATGCATAAAATGTATCCCAAAACAAAAATTGCTTTTCTTGTTGGAGAAGGCACTTTTGTTAAAAATCTCTCGATGCTTGATTTTATACCCGAAATTTACAGTCCTCATTACAAATTGCTTAACAATGACGAAGTGGCATCTATAAGATCTTTGAAAATAAGAATAATTCCATGGACAGTAAATGAAGATAAAGATATCGATCATATGCTCAACCTGAAAGTAGACGGAATTATAACAGATTATCCTGAAAAGGTATTGCGTAAATTATAAAACTTTAAAACAAAAATAGTATCATTTTTTATTGAAACTGTTTCTTTGTTATTATACTATAAAACCTTCAAAATCAATGATTTTGAAGGTTTTTTCAATTAAATTAATATTTAACCAGAACTATTATTTATCATCTCATTGCTATTATACCGGAAAACTCAAAAAGACTTTTTTTTGCCGAAACGGCAATCCTGTTCCATCCATTTATGTTTGCGACTGCAATAATTAGTTTGCCGGTTTTCTCTTTGCCAAAAGTATCCAGAGCAGTATTGTAGATTTCGCTGCTTAATCCATGACCTGATATTGTGGTCACTTCTTCTAATAAAGCCAGAATAAGCTGTTCCTCTCTGCTGAACCATTTTTTGCCATCTCTCCAGGAACTGAGCAGAGAAATTCTCTGGGGATCTTCACCATGTTTAATGGCATCATAGGTATGCAGCGCTGTACAGAAATCGCAATTATTAATCTGCGAAGTCCTGATTTTTATTAACCCCTGCTGGAGTTTGTTCATTCCTGAATTTGAAATAAGAAGATCAAGCTGGCTTAGTATTTTATAGGATTCTTTAATAAAACTTTCAAAATGTAATCTGCTTCCCATAGTACCTCAATTAAAATTATTTATATTAAAATTTGGAATATTTATTCAATCTTCCTGATGCATTTATCATAGACTCTTTGTGGTGATGCAAAACTATTATACATAAAAACCTGAATTACGGACCAGAAAATATTTCATTAGTAGTCCAGTTTTGGTATATTTGTTACTACTAGAAAATGAACAGTAACCGGATATGCTACCTTATAAAAACCTTATAATAATTGATAAAAAAGACAGTCTTTCTATTTACAGGCAGATTTCACTACAGTTTATTTCATTAATTCAGGAAGGAAAGCTTCCTCCGGGCGCTGCACTTCCAAGTACCCGTAACCTTGCCTTTGACCTGCAGCTTCACAGAAAAACAATAGTGGCAGCATATGAAACTCTCGTATCCGAAAACTGGATAGATAACCTGCCACGTAAAAGCTATACCGTATCGCCAAATTTGCCTATGGTAAGACCAAGATCCTATAACAGTAAGAGAATCAGTCCGTTTTCAGAAAGTGGAAATTTTGATTTTGAGCACTATGAACCTGTTATGCCTTTATCGCTGTCATTAAATAACTGCCGTATAGAGATCAATGACGGTTTTCCCGATATTTCACTGCTCCCTGTTCAAACCATAGCAAAGGAGTTTAAGAAGGCATTGGAATCTTCTGCCTCAAGCAAGCGTTCAGCAGTAAATTTAGACGGAGGTTCCGCTAATTTTAAAATATCGCTGTGTTCATTTCTTAATAAGACTCGTGGAATCGATATGGGAGTTGAGAACTTATTTACAACTCGCGGCGCTCAAATGGCAATATATATTGCGGCATCGCTTATTATAAAACCCGGCGATAAAGTTGTGGTCAGTGAGCCAACGTACTTCATCGCCGAAACCCTTTTTGAAAAACTGGGCGCAGAACTTATCCGTATACCAATGGACGCCGATGGTATGCGCACAGAGGAACTGGAAAATATTCTAAAAAAGAATGTTATAAAACTGCTGTATATTATTCCGCATCACCATCATCCTACGACAGTTACAATGAGTATGGAGAGAAGAAATCATTTAATGCAGCTTATTGATGCTTATAACTTTGCCGTTATCGAAGATGATTATGATTATGATTTTCAGTTCAAATATGATCCTTATCTGCCATTGGCGAGCGGTAATCATCGGGGCAATATAATTTATATAGGCTCGCTTACTAAAGTTCTTGGATCTCCTTTTCGTTTAGGTTATATGATTGCTGCTTCTGATTTTTTGCAGGCTGCTGCCAGAATGAGAACGCTGATTGATTTGAGAGGTGATTTTATAATGGAAGAAACTATTTCCGGTATGATCGCCAATGGAGATCTCGCCAGACACATTCAAAAAACCAATAAACTCTATTCGCAAAGGTGTGACTTTCTATCTGATCAGGTAAGGACAGAACTTGGTGATATGGTTGATTTTACAAAACCGACAGGCGGAATGGCTTTATGGCTTAAATTCAAACCCGAGTATGATTTATCTAAAATTATTAAAAAGGCAAATTTGAAAGGTCTTTCTATAAAAGGCAGTGCTTATTGCAACGGAAAAGATGCGCATTTTAATGCCTTTAGGTTTGGTTTTGCTTCTTTAAATGAGCTGGAACTCGCAGAAGCTGTCAGTATAATTAAAAAAACGGCTCAAAGCCTATAAGTCACATCTCCATTTTAGATTACTTATTTATATTGTGGACTAGCTTATTATTATAATCTGGTCTCCGGGCGGCATTCTTTTGACTTTTAATTTTGATCCGTAATAAATAAAATAAAATTATGGAGATATTAAATGTTCAGACACCGGCAGATATAGAATTTGCAAAAGAAGCGATTTTACAATTCAGAACAAATCTCGAGCCGTCAGGACTGATAGAACAAGTTTTTGAAATGATAAAGAGCGGTGGCTTTGAATTGGCATGCATACCATCTGACGATGGAAGCAAAGCGGCAGCTTTTATAGGATTTAGGGCGATGGATATGTTAAGGACCGGAAAGATGATCTACATCGATGATCTTTTTACCCTGCCTGAGTATCGCGGGCGAGGCTATGCAGGAAAACTTTTAGAATATGTTGACAAGCTTGCTTTGGCGAGAGGTATAAATTCTGTACATCTGGACAGCGGTTTTGCGCTGCATCCTGCACATCGACTTTATTTAAACAGCGGATATTTTCTGGCCTGCCATCATTTTGCAAAGATTGTAAAAGCATAAACAGCTTATAACATTCAAAGAAATACAGCTGTATTTCTTCAACTACATTAACTTTTTTATTCAGCCGTCAGGCTAAATTTATCTCAAAATTATCAAAATGAAAAAAATATTAGTACTTAACGCAAGCCCGCGTCAGGAGAGATCCCATAGCAGAAGGCTTACGGATGTTTTTGTTGAATATTACAAAGAGTGCAAACCTGAGGCGTCTATAAAATTCAGGGATCTGGGCAAAAGTAATATTCCGCACGTAGATGAAAAATGGATAGCCGGTGCCTTCAAACCTCAAGAAGACAGAACCCCAGAGGAAATAGAAGCATTACGATTTAGCACAGAACTTATAGCAGAACTTAAAGATGCTGATGTTATTGTTCTGGGCACTCCCATGTATAACTGGTCAGTTCCAAGCTCGCTAAAAGCCTATATAGATCAGGTTTTAAGGGTAAATGAAACCTGGATCGTAAATAGAGAAGATATGAAGAATCCCTATATTGGTCTTTTAAAAAATAAATCTTTGGTTCTTCTGCTCTCAAGAGGAGCACAGGGATATGAAAAAGGAGAATATAATGAACACATGAATTTTCAGTCTCCTTATTTAAGAACTGTTTTCAATATCATTGGTGTAACTGATATTCAGGAAGTAAGCGTTGACGGTGAAGCATTTGGCACGGAAGCATTTGAAGCTGCAGTAAAAAAATCAAATGCCAAAGTAAAGGAGCTAATCCAGACACATTTGTCATAGGTATATTTTACAGGATGAATGGAGGCTTCATCCTGTAATGACAATCTTTTTTTCATGCTATTTATTTTATTTCTTTAAGTAATTATCGAAACTCCATTTAAAATTATCCAGTCCTGACAGTACAAGTGCTGCACCTGTAAAAACAAAAACAGGATATTGAAATGGGGCACCAATTCCTGATGTAGCCATCATACAAATTGCAAAAGTGAAAGTTATAAGCGCTGCACCTATCGAAGCTAATTTTATTTTAAAGCCAATAAACAGGCAAATTCCTATCACTAATTCGGCAATAGAGGCGGCAAACCCCATTATATTTGCAGCTGTTCGATTTAGAAAAGGAAGAAGCGTATTGGTATAATCTACAAAGTGCTGCCAGTCACCCCATGCAACCTTACCTGATCCGGGCGCACCCAGATATCCAATTCTGTCCATTACCGGAAGAATAAAGCCCAATGAAAGGGCAATTCGTAAGAATAATTGAGGGATTTCATTTGAATTTTTCATTTCTTTTTATTTTTAAACAGTTGAGTTGTTAGTATTGATTATTTCTCTTGTTCAAAAATAAGAAGAGGCAGAAAGCACCTTTTAGACCAGCTTTGCTTTATTGAGTAGTCCAGAAGAATTTAAATTCTAACGACCATCAATATTCAAGAATATAAATTTTCTTATTAGTATAATCCCAAACCGTTTTATATTGCGAAAAGAAGCGGTAACCGATGTCCAGCAGATTCGGCTCGGTAATACCCAATGCTTTTCTGGTGATCTGAGTGCCTTCTAAATCAGATAATTCTAATCCTTTTAAAACACATTTAAATTTTCCGTCCAAAACAATATTCTTAACGTTTAGCAGCGTATCGCCACTGCCGTCTGTACCAAGATTAATAACCGATCCTTTGCTTTTAAGCAATTTATCAGAAGCAGAATCTAATTGTAATAATCCATATTGTCCTGTATCAAATGCACCTAAAACACTGACACCATCTATTTTTACTTTAATGATAGGATGATTTGGTAATTTTCGAATCTCGAAATCAATAACAGCCAGAACCTTTTCATTTGCTAAAAAATCTTTGGAATTGCTGCGTTCGGCAGAATTTTTATAAAATGTAATTTTCCTGCTGAGGTAGTCCAGCTTAAAAAGATAACCGTTAAAGAAATTATGACCAATATAGCCGCTGCAGTCTGGTGTGATGTACTTTTGTAGAAAATCATAATTTGCACTGGTGATATTTTCCAGATTCTGATACGTAATACCATTTGTAAACTTGATTTCGCGGATAGTATCATTTATACTGGTATTAAAGGTTTGTCCACTGGCAACAACACCGTTGCCTTTTATTTTTTTATTGGGCAGTTTGATAAAATTATCATTGAGCGCAATGGTAGCCGCACTTCCTGTATCGAACATGAATTTGCCTTCGACACCATTAACTGTCCCTGAAATAAAAGGGAAAGCATTGACAAGGGTAATTGGAAACACGACAATGTCGCCATGAAGTTCCGGTGTTTTTTCGAAAACCTGAGCTTTTACTTGGTTTACAGAACAACATAATACTATACTAATCAACAAAAAAGGTAAATTGAAACGTGACATATATTTTATTTTCTTATTTATAAAAGCAAAGTTCATGAAACTGAAGTAATGCAAAGATGATAAATGTCGACAAAAAAAGAAGACAAATGTCTATGTATTATTAGAATAGTTGTTTAAATAAATAGTTAGAGATCACAGTAATTAAAAACTATCAAGAGGTTAATGTAATGCCTCGCTGTTTGAACGAACAACTATCAAAAAAAATACTTAATTTTACGCCAAGGAAGAAATAATGGAACAATTATTAGATTATATTAATCAACACTCGTCCAGTGGTATCTCAGAAAAGGATTTTGAGACGGTAAAAAGCTATTTTACCCATAAAAAACTACGGAAAAAACAATACTTTTTACAAGAAGGAGACATTTGCAGGCATTTTGGATTTATTCTGAAAGGTTCGATGCGTCAATATACTGTAGATGATAAAGGTGCAGAACATGTTATACAGCTAGCCATCGAAAATTGGTGGGTTGGAGACAGGGAAAGCTATACAATGTCTACACCGTCAGTTTATAATATTGAAGCTTGGGAAGATACCGAACTTCTAATGATTTCAAGACAAGATGTTTTAGAACTATTCCAGCGCTGTCCTGCTTTTATCGAAACAGTAAAAATGATGGACGATCGAAATAATATTGCCAATCAAAGGCGAATAACGTCATCAATAAGTGCCAGCGCAGACAAGCGCTATACTGATTTTATCAACTGTTATCCCAATTTACTCGAACGTTTTCCTCAACATATCATAGCATCTTACCTTGGTATCACTAAAGATACACTAAGCCGTATAAAACGCCAGCTCCTGCAAAAGGAATAGGTTGTTATCGTTCATTTTAATTTAGTAGACATATGTCTACTTTTTTTTTCGTTATATGTCATCTTTAATTCGTGCTGTAAAATAGAACTTTGCTTATATAATTAAAACAAAGTATTATGCCTCCAGCGAAGGATTTATCTGCGATGATTTTACTGCTTCATTACATATAAACAATGCAAAATCTGACTTTTCAGATGCCTTCCTGCGTATAATTTTAACTTGAGTATTCATTCGAATAATTAGTAATCTTTAAATATTTTATCACATGCAAACAAGTATCAAAACAGGACTTGAAGCCCTGTTGCGTCCAGAGGACAGTATCGTAGTATTGATCGACCATCAGCCATTTCAGTTCGCTAATCTGCATAGTCACGAGCCTACTATGATCATTAATGCCGTGGCAGGACTTTCTAAGGCGGCGAAAATCTTTAACGTTCCAACTATCCTGACTACAGTTATTGAAGAACGCGGCGGTTTGCTTATCAAACAAATTCAAGAGGTGTTTCCTGAACAAAAGCCAATTAACCGTACGTTCATTAATACATGGCAAGATCCTAATGTTACGGACATCGTTGCAAAAAGCGGTCGTAAACAATTGATTATTGCCGGTTTATGGACAGAGGTTTGCGTGGCTATGCCGGCAATTCAGGCTGCTGCCGAAGGTTATGATGTATTTGTTGTTACTGATGCCTGTGGTTCAGTTTCAAAAGAAGGGCACGATATGGCAGTACGCCGTATGGTACAACATGGTATTACACCAATCAATTGGGTGGCTGTAGTCTCTGAATGGCAACGCGACTGGGCTCGTATTGAGACAGCAGGCGCACTGGGCAGTCTTATGATAGACCATGCCGGAGGAAGCGGAGTTGCTCTTGCCTGGGAATTGCAGCTATTGGCTACACCTGTACAAGAAAACAAGTAATGCTAAATAAAGCAACATCCTGATCAATTCAGGGTGTTGTTATTTTAATCCGATTAAAAATAGTAACCGCTAAAATTATAACATGACAAACGAAGCAGCCATCATGATGGAATATAATCTTAACGAGGTTTGGAATGAAAGAGATCCGGGCGTGAGGTTAAAAGCAATCGAAAAAATATACAGTACAGAGGCAAATCTCTATCACGTGGGCGATCAGGTGACAGGACTGGATGCGATAAATAATAGCGTAACAGGCACTCTTAAACAATTGCCTCCAGATTTTGTCTTTACCAAACTTAAACCCGTTATCATCAACAACAGTATAGGCAGGCTCATTTGGGGAGCAGGTCCTAAAGGTCAGCAACCTGTTGCTACAGGTATGGATATAGCCCATTTTGAGAATGGAAAAATCAAATCGTTGTATGTATTTCTTGACTAAGTAAATTTAAAATATGAAAAAGAAAACAAGTTTTTCAACAAAGGGGCAAAGAGCTGATATTGGGGACTTAACAATTTACAGGATATTGGCGAACCGATATACTGATGCCGTTGGTCCATTTGTATTTTTAGATCATATTATTCCAAAAGCCCATTCATCATCTTCTGCAAACAGCGGTACCGGAGCACACCCGCATAGAGGCATAGCTACACTAAGTTACATTATTGAAGGCGAAGATGAACATTTTGACAGTGCCGGAAATTATGCAAAAGTGTATTCAGGAGGTATTCAATGGATGAAAGCCGGAAATGGAATTATTCATGATGAAACTTTAAATGTAGATTCTCAAACAAAAAGTAACCGGACTCATGCTTTTCAATTTTGGATTAACCTTCCTTCAAAAAATAAAGCTGAAAAGCCAGCATATTTAGCCATTCAAAGTAATGAAGTGCCAAATAAAACTTTACCAAATAATAGTGGCTGGATAAAAATTATAGTGGGTAATTATCAGGATTTGAAGTCTGTAATACCCAATTATTCAGAACAGTTTTTATATCACATTCAACTTGAGGCAGGTAAAAATTTTACCATTGCCATTGAAGAAAAAGTTGAGGTTGCAGCATTTTTGCCCACTAAGAATGCAATCCTTAATGGTATTGAATTTCAAGCAGGAGAATTTGTAGAATTTGACAGAATTGCTGGGGAAATAACTTTTGAAAATAATCTGCCGGAAGCCACAGATATAATTTTATTTGGAGGTGAACCGTACACAGAGCCAATTGTAGCTGAAGGTCCATTTGTAATGAACAGCGAATCGGAAATAGCAGATGCTTACCGTGACTTTTATGCCGGAAAATATGGCAAAATTGATAATAAAATAGGGCGAGTCTAAAACCTAAAACATCTAACAAAATGACAAATAAAGAAATCGTACTAAAAGCAATGAATGAATTGTTTCACGAAAAAGATAGTAAAGCCATAGCCCTTTATTGGCATGAAACCTACAAACAGCATAATCCGGCAATGACAGATGGTCATCAGGGGCTTAAAGATTTACTGCCTGTTTTAGATGCAAACTTTAAGTGGCACCCGGGAATAATTGTGGAGCAGGACGATATTGTTATTACCCATAGTCAGGTGCATGGCTGGGGACCGGTTCCGGTGATTGTTGTAGATATTTTTAGGTTCGAAGACGGAAAAATAGCAGAACACTGGGATGTGGTACAAGAGGAAGTTCCTGCTTCAAAGTCGGCGAGTGGCAACGCAATGACATCATTTTAAATGTATCAGGAAATGAAAAACAGTCTAACAGGCAATACCTACAAGATGGAGACGGACTTTTTAAAAGTCAAGCTGTTCTTTGAATCAGACAATTCGCTGATATTTACAATTTTAGACGGTGAATTAACAGCAATAGGACATACCGAAAAAGTCGAAACTACAATTGCCGAAATTCGCCCGAATGTCTATATGGTTACGTGGAAAGAAATTTCCGGTGCCACGGTAACACATGTTGAAGATCATGAAAATGAGATTGTTTATAGTAATGCCACCTTGCCGGACGGCAGCTTTTATACCATGAAAGGTACGATAAAGCTTCTGCAGGATTAAAAGTAAACCTTACTCAATAATAAAGAAACAAATAAAAGCAGGAAGACATGAATGTATCATCAAATACGCCTAAATCGGAGCAAATCCGTATTGGTTACAGCCTTTCACTTTCCGGTCCGGTAGCCGAAAACACAAAATCGGCAAGACTGGCTCACCAGATATGGGAGGAAGACATTAACGCACGAGGCGGTCTGCTGGGGCGCAAGGTGCAATTGATCTGTGTAGATGATCATGGCGATGCGCAACAGGTATCCGGAATTTACCGCGACTTGCTTGATAAAGAAAAAGTAGATTTGGTCATTGGAGGTTATGGTACAAATACTATTGGCGCTTCATTGCCTCTAATAATGGAACGCAAAAAATTTCTGATCGGGCTGATGGGTTTAGGAGTTAACAGTACTTTAAAGTATTCCCGTTACTTTGCTATGATACCTACCGGCCTTACACCCAATTCGTCACTAACGGAGAGTTTTTTTGAACTGGCAGCTTCTCAGGAACCGAAGCCCAAAACTGTTGCAATACTTACTGCCGATGCTGAATTTTCGCGTAATCCGGTATTGGGTGCAAGAGAAAATGCTGCCAAATATGGTTTGGAAATCATCTATGAACAGACCTATTCACTGGATACTGAAGATTTTAGCCCAATCCTGTCGGAGTTAAAAACTATTGATGCCGATGTACTTTTTCTTTGCTCGTACTTAAAGGATTCTGTAGGTTTAGTGCGCGCCGTCAATGCTGGCGATTACCGTCCTAAAATGGTTGGCGGGGCAATGATTGGACCTCAAAGCGCCTCAGTAAAGAAAGAGCTTGGACCGCTTTTAAATGGCTTTGTTAATTATGAATATTGGATGCCTGTTCCAAAAATGGATTTTCCGGGCGTTGCCGATGTACTGTCAAGGTATCAGGCACGTGCCAAAATTGAAAATGTAGACGAACTCGGATTTTACGTCGTGCCGCTTGCGTACTCGCAATTGCAGGTATTGGAGCAGGCTGTCACAGCAACGGGCAGTTTTGATGATGAAATACTTGCTGAATATTGCCGCACAAACTCTTTTGAAACAGTAATGGGTACTATTCGTTTTGGAGAGGGCGGAGAATGGGCTGAACCTCGTGTTATACAGGTACAATTCCAAAATGTTGATAATTCAGAGTTGGAAACATTTAAGGACAGTCACGCTCAGGTAGTGGTAGCTCCCGCAAAATATGCATCGGGTTCGCTTATTTATCCTTATACGCCAGGTAATTGAAAAGACGTATAGCTCAGCAATTTATTCATTTATCTTAGGATAAAACATAGATAAAAACAAAAATTTTAAATAAAAAATGGAAATCTTATTAAAAGAATATGACGCCAAAGGCTTTGCAATTGCACAGGTGAATGAAAAACGAGCAGGCGCAATGACCTATTCTATCGCTGGGGAAGAATTGATTATTATAGATCACACTGAAGTTGAGCCAGCGTATAGTGGTAAAAGCGTAGGTAAACAAATGCTTTACAAAATCGTGGAAATGGCGAGAGAGAAAAATATAAAGATTATACCCCTGTGTCCATTTGCAGCAGCCATGTTCAAAAAGACAGAAGATATTCAGGATGTATTAAAATTTTAAATACACAACAATGGAAATAACAAAAGAATATCAAAAGGAAAATCTGACAGTGATATGGCAGCCCAAAAAGTGTATTCATGCCGGTGTATGCGTAAAAACGCTGCCGAAAGTCTATAAACCAAAAGCAACACCGTGGATTAATTGTGAAAATGCATCATTGGAAGCCTTAAAGAGTCAGATTGATGCCTGCCCGTCAGGAGCATTGACCTATAGAGAATCTTAAACCTATAATCTGGCTGTAAAATCAATCACAGCCAGATAATTGGTAATTAAATGTAATTCATAGATTTTATTCATTATGTATTTTTAATTTATAACTGGTATTTCTTCCTGCACCTTCTTGTACTAATATTTCTTTTTCCAATAAATCTTTGATATCTCTAAGAGCAGTATCTGTAGATGTTTTAGTCATTTTTGCCCATTTGGAAACGTTGAGATTACCAAAAAAATTATCCAAGAGTACCTGCAGCATTTTTGTCTGGCGTACATTAAAATTTTTGTCAAGGTTAACTTCCCAAAATGCACCTCTTTTTATTGTTTTTTCAATAGTCAGATCGGTGTTTTCCATAGATCTGTACAAACAGTCAAGAAACCATTCCAGCCAATTCGTTATCGTAAGATCTCCTTTTTGTGTTGATTCTAAGATATTATAATAGTCATTTCTTTCTTTTTGTATCTGCGCCGACATGGAATAAAATCGTTGTTTACTTTGATCAGCGCGCGCAAGCATCATATCGGTAATTGCTCTGGCAATTCTTCCATTACCATCATCAAATGGATGTATAGTAATAAACCATAAATGTGCAATTGCAGCTTTTATTACGGGATCTATTTCATTTTGACTGTCTAACCAAATTAAAAAAGTCTGCATTTCACTGGCTACTATATTTGGCTCAGGTGCTTCAAAATGTACTGTCTCTTTACCTATAGGACCTGATGTAACCTGCATAATATCTTCACGCCAGTTTCCTGCTATAATCTTGTACATTCCACTTCTTCCCGTTGGAAAAAGTGCAGCATGCCATCCAAATATTCGATCTTTATTAAGCTCATTTTGGTAGTTTTGTGTTGCATCGAGCATCATTTCAACGACTCCGTCTACATTTCTGTCAGAGGTAACAGTTCCTGCAATATCAATACCTAATCGCCTTGCTATTGAAGAACGTACCTGATCATGGTTTAATATCTCACCTTCAATTTCACTCGATTTTATAACATCAAGAGTTAATGTTTGCAACATAGTTTCCTCCTGAAGCTTAAAACCAAGAGCTTGCATTTGTCCCAATATCTTACCTTGACGATATCTTACTTCGGCTAGCTTTGCTAAAATTCTTGATGAATCCCAATTGAAATTGGGCCATTCTTTTAATTGATGTGCATACATAATCACCGCATTTTTGCGGTAAATATATGCCTTATTTACCGCATTTACAATTTATGCGGTGATTATATTGGTTTTTAACCGCAAATATGCGGTGATTAATAAAGATAATCACCGCATATTAAAACAACAAAACCCCAATAATAACTATTGGGGTTTAAAAAAACAACAACAAATAAAACACTATTTTTGTTTTTAATTCAAATAATCGGCGATATCTATATCTCCTTTAACAACCAGATTGCCGTTTTCTAATTTTTCCTGCAGCACAATCATATTGGCTCCAATGTTCTGAATAATTTGTACTTTTATTGGAGAAGAACCTGCATAAGGTTCAGTTGTTCCGGGTTTATAGATTTCAAGAAATACAGGCGCTGTGGCGCTAAAAAAACTATATATTTTCAGTTCCGAAAAACCTTCTTTCCCTATGTTTGCAAATTCTGCCAGGATTGTTCCATTTTCTCTTTTTAAAACGCCTTTCACGCTTTTAAGTCCGGAGCCGGAAAATTCTCCAAGATTTGAAAAGAGAAATACAAAACCAACTCTCCCTACATTTACTGTTGGTTTTACGGCATAAGTCTCAAGGAAAATATCCGGAAGGTTAAAGAAAAACAGTTCTTTATAATCATCTGCGGTATCATAAGTAATATTATACTTGGCAAGTTCCTTACCGGTAGCAATATCATAAAGACTCAATCGGTCATTTTCACCTCTGTCTGAAACAAATTGCAATGAAGTTTCAATGTTTCCGGTATACGTACTTTTCTGGTTTATCAAAACAGGTTCATCGTTAAATTTAAATTGAACCTCGTGAGGATTTGAATACCCTTTTATCTTTATCTGTACCGGTTTTTGCGCCGCATCAATAGTATTGGTAAGTTCGCTTTCGCAAGAAGCCAAAGCAAGCAATCCCATTATTAAAATAAGTATTCCAATTATAAATGTTTTCGTCTTTTTCATGATTAATTATATTCTGTTTTTTTGCATTTATCCATTTCAGATGCCTTATTTTAGGATAGCAGCACGTTATTTCTTGATAAATTTTAGTCTTTCAACAATTTGACCATCAGTGATAGTAACGAGATATGCACCACTTGATAAAGAAGCAACATTAGTTCTGGTAGTGTAAGGCGCGGTCATTATTTCTTGTCCCGCCATATTGTAAATTTTAACTTTTGTCACTTCCGGTAAAAAAGACGGGCTAAGATCCAGCAACAATTCTGATGCAACAGGATTTTGCAGGATTTTTGTAGCAATGCTGCCTTTTTCTATATCATTTGTACCTAATAATGTCGTAGCATAAATAGCCATTTCGTCAATATTAATATTCTGCACGTTTGTTCCACCTGTAGGACCGCTGCTTATTCTATTGGACCACAAACCGATATAAATCTTTTTTCCTGCAAATGCAGTAATATCTACAAGGCTTTCTACAAATTGAGTCAGGTCAGTTGGAAACGGATTACCAGCCTGTCCGGCAGTTATCAGATACGGAGAAGCAACTTGATTTCCTTGTGCATCTACTGCGATTGCCTGAAAATCTGATAAATCAGGTACTGGTTTTTGTGCTGTACTCACGTAGATATATATAAATCTGCCCAGCGTTACATGCGTTGTTCTTTGTCTGCCTATATAAGCAGCAAGCGTAATAGTACCTGAAGCCGATGTTAAATCAATTTCAGGAGAAATTACCCAGTCATTTTCTGTAGCAAAACCGGTTGCATTTCCGGATGGTACCAAACTAATAGAATAGCGAAGTGAGCCTGAGGCGCCATATGTTAAAGCCGTTCCGTTCGTATAAATATTCGGTCCCTGCATCCATTTGTTTCCATTTGAGTTGAGGTCATGAAAGGTCCATCCAACCATATCATCGGCAGATTCAAAAGAGTTGACCCATACCGGAAATTGTGCATAAAATGCATGTGAAAGCAATAAAGCCGTTAATAGTAATAGTTTTTTCATTTTTTTAATTTTAAGAGTTATGTTGTGTATCTATTTAAAAAGTTAAAGTCATGTTCAATCCAAAAGTCCTTCCTGTGCGTGCACGAAATATAATCTTGTCAATATCTTTATCGTATTTGCTGGTTGAACCGGGCAAAAGGCTCAGGGTTTCTCTTATTGTTTCATAATCGCTTCCGACACCATTTGAAATTGAATACGAATTGAAATTGTTATAGTATTCCTTTACGCGGTCAAATAGGTTTTTGACATTGAATTTTATCTCCAGATTTTTATTCTTTAAAAACTTATACGAAATCTGTGCATCGGCTACGGCATAAGGGCGCTGTATTTCTTCAGAGTTATAGGCATAACCAACCGTTATGTATTGATCGCCTTTGGCATTGTACAAAAAACTGGCTCCCAAACGTTCTCCTTCGTACACCATACCAAGGTTATAAGCATACGGCGTTTGTCCGTAAAGAGGTCTGTCAACCTTATAAGTATTGCTTGTTTCTGATGTTTTATTTCTGTCTTTAAAAGCAATAACTTTTGTGTCGTTATAAGTGAAATTTCCGCTTATAAAAAGATCTTTAAGGAATGCAGTATTATAGATGAAACCCAAACTTTTTCTAATTTCTAATTCAACTCCTTTTAGCTTTGCATTTTTTGAGTTCCCGTTATAGAGATATAAGTTTCCTTCGTTAGAAATAAATCCTTCACGTTCGATAGGGCGATCGATATCTTTATAATAAATACCTGCCGAGAGAATTTCGCCCAAATTAGGAAACCACTCAAATTTGAAATCATAATTATTAATTACAGAAGAAGTCATTTCGGTATTGTAGATCAGCGCGTTGGCGACAGGATCAATATAAGGCAAACCTGTTCTTTCATTAAACTGCGGACGTATTACTGCTTTGTTATAAGCCAGCCTTAAATTCATGCTGTTAACAGGATTATAAGTAAAATTAACAGATGGCATAAATTGCCAGGGTTTATCATTAATAGGTTCTTTTAGTAAATTTCTTGAGTCAGAAGGATCCATTTGTTGTGAAATCAGTTTATACTCAAAATATTCGGCTCTTAAACCCCAAACTAATCGCAGCTTACTTTTCCAGCGGTTATCAAACATTATAAAAGGGGCATGCTGTTGTACTTCTCCTTCATATTTAGAATCCTTGTACAAAGGCATAGTCAGCCAGCCAATACCGCCCGGTACATATTTAGAACCGTCGAACCAATCACTAAGCGGACCAACAATAGTCAACGAGTTTCTTTCGCTTGGCTGCACTTCCGGTCTGTTTTCGTCTACTCTTAAAAAAAACTTTTCCTGCTGGTTGGTATTGCTTTTTAGAGTTCCTGCATAACCAGTTTTTATGCTATTTTTAAAATCGCCAAAATCGGCATTCCACTTTAGAGAGGCACCAAAATTATAATCCGTTTCCCTGTTCTCGATGTAAGCTCTGGTAAAATTATTTCCTGAATTGTATATCTGATGAAATTCCAGAATTTCACGCCCAATAAAACTATAGTACGTCTGATGCTGCGTCATATCTTTAGTATCAGAAGCTACATTGGTTCTGGCAGCAAACCAGTTAAGTTCTGCACCGCCAATTTTATGGCTTCCTTCAAGCTTATTTTGCAGTAAGGTCTGGTAAACCGGATAATCTACATTATCGGTATAAGGCCTGTCTAAATTGGCAATATTAGCCGGATCATTGTTTGGGACAATGCCGTGATAAAAATAATTATAAGAAGCTTCTGCAGCTCCGGGTTGTCCGCTGCCTCCCGTATATTCATTCCAGCCTGTAACTCTTGTAAGTGTATTGTTGTAAAGATGTGTATAAGAATTTCGGAATGATATACGGTTAGTGCCCAACTGCAATCCCGCATTAAACATTCCTGCCAATGTAGAATTATAGGTATAAGATGCACCCTGATTTTTAAAATCGAAGAATTCTACAGGCGCAACACCGTTTTCTTCCCACTTCTCTACAAGACCCGTAGTATCGAGCCAGTTTCCGCGTCCCGTGTGCTCGATGTCAAGCATTGTCTGCTCGTTTTTTAAGGTAACTGCTGCGGCAAAACCCCATTTATTGTTGTTTTCCATTTGAAAATTTCGTCCCATAGCAAGCTGAAAACTAGATCCCGGATCTGCTTTTGTACTATAAGTGGTGAAATTATCATTAGTAAAACGTTTAGACTGTTCGAAAAATACCGGATTATTCCAGTTGGTAGAAATCAACCCTTTAGGAAAATCGCGTGTACCATCATCATAGCCAAAATAATCGTTTGCGCCCCTTTGTCGGGACAAAAAATCTTTAAATGTAGCCAGAGTATTATACGAAGTTCCCCAGCTAAAAGAGAAAAAATCTTTTTCAGGAATATCCTTCGTTCTTACTTCGACATATCCGCCGGCAAAACTGGCATTCATATCAGGAGTTGCTGTTTTGCTTACCACAACACTTTCAACCATAGCGGTTGGGATTATATCAAAAGAAAAATTTTGATTGTAAGCCTCTGTACTTGGTAAATTTATACCATCCATTGCGGCAGTATTCCAGCGTTCTCCCATCGAACGAACCACTACATATTTATTATCAACGGTTGTAATTCCGGTAATTCTTTTTAAGGTTGCACCAACATCGCTGTCCGGAGTTTTTGCAATTTGTTCGGCAGAAATTCCATCGCTCATTTGCGCGGCTTTTTTTTGCTGTACCAATAATCCTTTTGTAGAAGCATCATTATAATCTATAGTAATTATTACTTCATTTAATCCTAAAGCATCCGGTTTTAAGGCAAGGTTAAGATCTGTAACGGCACCGGCTTTTACTTTGATGCCTGTAATACGCTGTGTTTGGTACGAAACGTAGCTTATTTCGAGATTATAAGAACCTTCTTCTAAAGACAATGAAAAATCTCCGTTACTGTCAGTCATAGTCGTTATTCCTGTTGCTGCAACCGCCACATTGGCTCCGGGAAGCGCAAGACCATAATCATCGACCACTTTTCCTTTTATAGTTCCATTTTTTTTAGGAGCAGCGGTTAGTTTTGGAACAACAGCGTATGCGTTTCCACTTTTTTTAAGCATAAATGAAGTGCCGGAAAGAGAAGTTTCAAGGGCTTTTTCCCAAGTTTGTTTTTTTGCCGAATAAGCAGCAACTTTTACGGTTCCGGTTTGTTTGTGGTCAAACGCAATGCTGATACCGCTTAATTTTTCAATTCGGATGATACGTGATTCTAAAGTTTCTTCAGGAAAAGAAATATCCTGCTGGGCATAAATAGAGTGTGTAAAAAACGTAAAAAGTATAAATAATACTGTTTTAAATAAAAACCAATTTTTCATAATGTTAGTGTGAGTTGTCTGCTTTATTTATTTGTATAGGGTTACTGTATGGTTTGTAATAGTATAGCGCACACCATAGATGTCTGAGATAACATCGAGCATATTTTTCAGAGAAGTTTCCTTATCAAAAGAAGCGCTAAAATTGATGTCTTCTAAAAGTCCCGGCTGTAGTTTGATTTCAACATCAAAATGCTGCTCCATTCGAAGCATCAGTTCATCAGCATCTGAATGGCTCAGTGTTAAGTTTCCTTCTCTCCACGTCGCAATATTCGAAGTTTTTACTTCTGAGAGGCTGATGCTCTTTTTCTTTTTATCTATAATTGCTTTTTGTGAAGGAAAAAGCGCAAGAATATTATGGTCTTTTCTTACTTCGACTCTTCCGGTTCTCACCGCTACAGTACTTTTATGCAGCTTGTCGTAGGCCGTTACACTAAATGAAGTTCCTTTTACGACAACATCGGCATCATGAGTATGTATTATAAAAGGTTTGTGCGGATTTTTAGCAACTTCAAAAAATACCTCGCCGTCTTTGAGCCAGATTTCTCTTTTTTTGCCGTTAAATTCATTTTTTGCAAAAGTCAGGGTCGTGCTTCCGTTTAGGGTAATTAAAGAACCGTCCGGAAGTATGAACTTTTTTACATCACCTTTGCCTGTCCCGTATTCCATTTTATCAGAAAATAAAGAACTCAAACTTTGAAACGTATCATAAGTCTGGTATTGATATGCCGTGACAGATGCCATCATTAATACCAAAATTGCCGCCGCATACGATAATAGCTTCTGTAGCGTAAAAACTTTTACAGGCTTATTGTCCGGTTTAGTAAATCCATATTGAACAGATAAAGCGTCCCATACCTTTTCGATTCCTTTTTTTACCTGACTTTCAGATGCTTCAAACGAAGCACCGATTACCTTTTCAGGATTCCAGTGTTTAATAATTTGAATTTCTTTTTCAGATGCCTGTTTGTTATAATATCTGTGGAAATAATCATGCAGCCACAAAAACCAAAGCAGGTTTTTCTTGTCTTGTTCTTCTTGATTCAGCTTCTTATTCATAATGTTTTGTTCTTCTATACAGATAATCGTTACGAGGACTTCTGATTTCTTGACGAAACCCATTATGAAAACATTAAGAATGTGTTAAGCCTTTTTTTTATGAAATTCACGACAGTCTTTTTATAATACATTTGTGCCGTTCTTCTTATTCAGCATCTACAAAACATGTAGAAATTTGAACCAAATGAAAATTCCAGACCAAGTCCTTCTTGAAAGGATCGCGAATAAAGACAATGTTGCATTTCATGAGTTTTATAATCGTTATGCCGCTTTGCTTTACAGATGGGCGTATAATCGTGTAGGCAATGAAGAAATTGCCGAGGAAATTACTCAGGAATTCTGGGCTAAATTTTGGCTAAATCCAAGTCAGATAAAAACAGATGCAGCAGGAAATGCAAAGAATTATCTTTTGCACTTTTTTACCTACAGAGTGCTCGATTATATCCGTTCGAATTTGAGTAAAAAAACAGTTTCAAATATTGGAGACGATTTTGACCTGCTTTCAAAAACTTTAATCTATACCCATATTTCCGAAGAAATAGAAGAAAAGGAAATCTACGCACTTATTGATGAAATCATATCGACACTTCCGGATTTGACCCAAAAAGTTTTCAATCACAGATGGAAAGATGATTTGTCGACTGAAGAAACTGCACAATTATTAAATATTGATGAAAAAGCAGTGTATAACCGTATGTATGTGGCCATTAATCTGATAAGAGAAAAAGTAGCATCAATGCTTAACGAAGGCGATAACATTAATAAAATAAAAACTATTAATGCACTGGTGATATGGTGCAGCCTGTTAAAATAAGTAGAAAAAAAACTTCCCCCATTTTTTAACATACAATTCATATTTGAATTACGTTGCGATTGTATACTTGCGAGTTAAAAAGTAAACAATGACCAGAGTATTTATATTATTTTATCTTTTTACAATGTTTTCATTTGGACAACAGATAAAATTTGAAAACTATACAACAAACCAGGGCTTATCTAATAATTCAGTACTTGATATAGAAAGCGACAGAGATGGCGGACTTTGGGTTGCAACCTGGGACGGTTTAAATTATTTTGATGGTTATAATTTTAAAATTTTTAAGAACAATTTTCAAGACAATAAAACAATTTCGAGTAACTATATTATTAAGTTAGAAAAAGATGCCGCAGGGCAAATCTGGCTTATTACAAAAGAAGCAAATATAAACTGCTATCTTGGAAATGATGAGTTTAAGGAATTTAAATTTAAAGGAACTCCAAAAGATATTCATTTATCTCAAAAAGGAAATATCGTAGTTGAAACAAGCACGGGCTTCTATGAATTTAAAAATAAATCGTTTGTAGAAATACCTCAAAACAACATAAAACAAACAGGTTTTGAAAATGTAAAAAGTATTTTACTGAGAAAATATCCTAAGCTTATCATCAACGATATTTTAAAAGATAAGTCAGGAAATATATGGTTTGCAACTCGTGAGAATGGATTATATATTATTACAAATGATTCTAATGAAAATAATATACAACATTTTACTTCTGATTTATATGCGCCATATTCTTTTAGAAATAATGAAATAGAATCTCTTCATGAAGATGATTTTGGAAACGTTTGGTTAGGGCAAAAAGATGGCGGTTTGAGTATGGCTTACATTGGTTCAGAAAAAATACATTCTATCATGCCGCATCCTGTAAAAGAACCGTATTTACCGGATGAAACTATTCGGGCTGTTACAAAAGACAGCAAAGGAAAAATTTGGCTGGGTTATTACACAAAAGGGCTTTATTATTACAACGAAGGAAGTCATTTTTTTGAAAAATTTAAAATAGATAAAGCCGCTTCAAATCCGGATTGGGAACGAATACGAACGTTGTTTACTTCAAGCGACGGAACGGTTTGGGCAGGAACTTATAAAGGAATTTTGCGTATTTCTAATAATAAATGCACAACTTATGAAACCAGCAATATACAGGGAATGCCGGTTAACAGATGTTATTCTATTTTTGAAGATCAAAACAAACAGCTTTGGATGGGTTGCTGGGGAGGTTTGGCTAAATTTAATTTGAAAACCGAAAAATTCGAAAAATTTAGCGGGCAGGAATTATTGAATAAATACAATATTAGATGTGTTAAAAAAAACAATCAGGATTTAATATTGGCGACTGAAAATGATGGCGTTATCCTATTTAATTTAACGACAAACAGGTTAAGGAAAATTACGACCAAAGAAGGAATTTTAGGCAATAGTATTTATTCCGTTTTTGTAGACAATGCATCAGATAATTATTGGATTGCTTCGTTGGGAGGAATCACGGTTTTTAATAAAAAAACAGGCATAATAAAAAATATTTCAGAGTCTGAAGGATTGCCAAGCCATATGGTTTACGGGCTTATAGATAATGGAAACAAGGTCTGGATAAGCACTACAAAAGGACTTGCTTCGATTGATAAAAAAACATACACGGTTACATCTTATAATCCTGATCATGGCTGGCAGGCACCTGAGTTTTCTGAAGGAGCCTATTATCAGGATTCTAAAGGAAATTTGTTTTTTGGAGGTATAAACGGGCTTAATTATTTTAATCCGGCTACCGTTTACTTTTGCAATTCGAAGGCAAAAATAAAATTGAAAATAGATGGCAGCGAAAATTATCTGACGGAGATTAAAAAAAGCTTTAGTAATAATGAATTAGACATTGAAGTACTACCAATTTTGTTTCCTAAAAGCAAAAAAACAGATATTTATTATAAACTGGAGGGAGAGGATGAAAACTGGGTTCTTTTAAGTGCCAACAATAAAATAGAATATTCTGATTTATCATCAGGAGATTATACTTTCAGGATAAAACAGGGCAAATATGGAATTGTGGAACCGGTGTTTTTTACACTTCACATTGGCAAAGCATTTTATCAATCGATCTTGTTTTACATTCTTTTATCAGGTTTTATACTGCTGTTTTGCATTATAGTGGTTTATTTTAAAAATAAAGCGTCTCTTGCCCAACAAAAATATCTGGAAGAACTTGTCATAGCCCGTACTGCTGTGATTGAAAACCAGAAAAAATATCTGGAAGAAATCAATATAGAACTTGATGAAAAGAACAAAAAAATAGAAGAACAAAAAGAAAAACTACTCATTCTTCACAGCAATTCTAAAAATGAAAATTTTGAAATCGAAAAGTTTAAAACCTTTATGCTGGCAGAGTTTCAAGATCCGATAGCCAAAATAATTGATATTTCGGGTTCGTTTAAAAAAGATACAGAAACGCAAAGGGCTCTAATATCTGAATCCGGTAAATTGGTAAATCTTATCTCTGAATGGAATTATCTGGAACATGTTAAAGATCTTGGTCCAATAAAAAAAGCAGCTGCGGATTTGTTTCCTGTCTTAAAAAATAATGTCGAAAAACTAAAAAACAACTTACAGCGTAATCAGGTAAATTTTAATTGTGAAATAGACAGCAGCAATTGTGTTGCCGTTGTCGATGTTTTGCGTTTAAAACTGTCCTTGCAATACTTTTTTAATGATTTCAGCAAATATTCAGACAAAGACAGTACGCTGAATATTGCTATTACTTACGAAAATAATTACTTAAAAATTAAAGTTACTTCTGATAGTATTATCTTAAAAAACAACTGGCACAATATAACGCATTACAGCCCTTATTTTAGAGCTTTACAAGTTTTAATGCAAGACCTTGAAGGAGAATTTATCACATCATCAGAAGAACAATTTCAAACTATATTACGAATTCCGATAGAAGTTATCGATCCGGAGACAAACTTCAAGGAAACAATTTCATGGAAAAATTTTAATTATGAAGATCAATTTTCTTCTGATAAAAAGTATCTTTTGGTTTTTGGTGATCAGTTCAATAATCCTGTCGCAAATCAGGTTTTAGAAAGCGAAAATTATAACTTAATCTTCGAAAGTTCTGTTTTTAACCTAAACGCAATAATGAAGCAGATCGATATAGCGGCTCTGGTTTTTTATCAGGCAGAATTCTCAAAAGACCTGATTAATTTTTTAAAATTAAATAAAGAAAATACGAAGATAAAAATACCAATGATTTATATCTCGGAGGATATTAATTATGAACTTGATGAACAGTTACTGGAAATTGGTATCGATACTCATATTAAATTACCTGCCAGTACATCGTTTATCAAGAAAAAAATTGATCGTTTGGTGAATCAAAATATAGAGCCGCTAAAAGAGCATAAAATTCAGCAAAAAATATTTGAGATTCTAACAGAAAACAACGAACATATTACGCCCAACGAAAAACTTTTAAAAAGAGCTTTAGAAATAATTAAGGAAGAATTGCAGAATCCGTCCTTTAATGTCGAAATGCTTGTAGAACAATTGGGAATTTCGAGAGTAAAATGTTATCGTTTATTTAAGGAAACTTTACATCAGTCGCCTTCAGATATACTAATGTCGCTACGCTTGCAAAAAGCAGAAGTTTTACTAAAAACGAAAAGATTAAATATATCTGAGATCAGTTTTGAGTGCGGTTATAATGATCCAAAATACTTTGGTCGTACTTTTAAAAAGTATTTTGGAAAGAGTCCGAAGGAATATAAAGAACATTCGGCTTAGTTTTTTGTTAGCACTGCATTTACAGAAAGTTAGGTCAATGTTAATGAACAAAAATTACCCTTTTTTGCTGTTAATGTTATCCTAAATTGAACTAAAAGTCCACTTTTCAAATACAAAAGTCCCCCTATTGCCGGGATCCATAAAATACTTTTGGCAAAACTAAAAAAGTATTTAAATGAAAAAAATTTACGCATTCTTAATTCTTGCCTTAGGATGTATGTCACATTCCTATTCGCAGGTATCAGTATCAGGAGCTGTGGTTTCTGATGTTGAGAAAATACCCGTACCAGGAGTCTCTGTTTATATTAAAGGAGAGGCAAAAGGAGCTGTAACAACAGATTTTGATGGAAAATTTGAAATTAAAGCACGACAAAATGAAGGTGTTTTAGTTTTTTCTTATGTAGGATTTCAAACAAAAGAAGTTGCTTTCTCCGGCAGTCAAAAATTGGCTGTTTCTCTTGCAGAAGAAGTGAGTACTTTAAATGAAGTAGTAGTTGTAGGTTACGGTTCCCAAAAAAGATCTGATGTAACCGGAGCAATTGCATCTGTAAAAAGCGAAAATTTTAATAAAGGAGTGGTGGCAAATGCCGGACAATTGATTCAGGGAAAAGTCTCGGGGGTTAACGTTGTCGCAGCAAGTGGTGAACCGGGAGCAACACAGGATATTATTATTCGTGGGGTTGGTAGTTTACGCTCCGGAACAACGCCGCTTTATGTAGTAGATGGATTTGCGCTGGATAATGCTAATAATGGACTTGCTTCAAATCCTTTAAACTTTATTAATCCGCAGGATATAGAAAGTATCGAGGTACTTAAAGATGCATCTGCATCTGCAATTTACGGTTCAAGAGCTGCAAATGGTGTAATTGTAATTACAACTAAAAAAGGATCGAAAGGGCAGACTAAAATAAACCTTTCTATGACTACAGGACTTTCAACATTGACAAATAAAGTGGATGTTTTTGGTGCTGATGAATTTAGAAAACAAGTTGTTGCTGTAGGCGGAACTTTAAAAGACGGAGGAGCAAATACAGACTGGCAGGATGAATTAACGAGAACCGGAGTTTCTCAAAACGTTAATTTCTCTATGAGCGGCGGTACAGATCAATCTACTTATGCAGCATCTGTGGGTGTAGACAATCAGGAAGGTATTTTTCAAAATAGTGATTTAAAACGTTATTCAGGACGTTTGAATTTAAACCAAAAAGCATTTAACGATAAGTTTAATGTTGGATTTAACCTGACAGCAACTAAACTTGAAAATTCAAGACCAGATGCCAGATCGGTAGTGGGCAGCATGTTAACAATGAATCCTACTGATGCAATTTATGCTAACGGACAGCCTAATACTAATTTAAGTAATGATGCTGTAAATCCTTTAATCAGTCAGAGAATTTATTCTGATGAAACAAACAACAATCGTATTTTGGCGAACATTGCCCCATCATATGAATTTATAAAAGGCTTAACGTATAAATTTAATCTTGGAGTTGATTATTCTATGTCTGAAAGAGATGTACAGGTTTTGCCATACAGATCGGCTACTAATACAACTGAAAGTACTTTAAACAATATTATTACGACTAACAATAATATTTTATATGAAAATACGCTGACGTATAATTTCAATAAAGATGTTCATAGTTTTACAGTTTTAGCTGGTCAATCGTATCAGAAAATACAAGTAAATCAAAAAAATTATGATTTTAAAGGGTTTCCGGACAATGGCGTAGAGCCAAAAAATCAAATCGAAGCAGCAACTGAGCTTAGAACTAAGTCTTCGTCTGCAGTAGAAAATGAGCTTCAGTCTTTCTTTGGAAGATTAAATTATGGGTATGATAACAAATACCTGCTTACAGCAACTATTCGTGCCGATGGTTCTTCTAAATTTGGTAAAAATAACAGATACGGATATTTTCCATCTGTGGCTTTGGGTTGGAATATAACGAAAGAAGATTTCTTAAAAGAATCTGAAACGCTTAACAATCTTAAACTAAGAGCAAGCTGGGGAAAAACCGGTGTTCAGGAAATTCCTTCTAAAATTACCAAAGCAAGTTATACAGAAAGTAACACAGGAAACAATACATATCCATTAGATCCATCAGCGATAGATTTAGGCGGATATCCTTATGGTTCAATCTATACTCGTTTAGCCAATCCTAATATTCAATGGGAAGTTTCTACACAAACCAATATTGGTGTAGACTTTAGTTTATTCAATAACAGATTATCAGGTACTGTTGATTATTTCAACAAAGTTTCAGAAAATATTTTGTTAGAAGTAGCGCCGG
This sequence comes from Flavobacterium sp. N1736, assembly GCF_025947065.1. Classification (NCBI taxonomy): domain Bacteria; kingdom Pseudomonadati; phylum Bacteroidota; class Flavobacteriia; order Flavobacteriales; family Flavobacteriaceae; genus Flavobacterium; species Flavobacterium sp. N1736. The sequence continues at coordinate 1,977,822 of NZ_CP109994.1, read as the reverse complement.
TAGATCCTATTCAGCCTGCACCAAAATATTGGACGAATATCCCAAATATGCAGATTAAAAACAATGGTATTGAGGTTGCTTTAGATTACAGCAGTGATAAAAGCAAAGACTTCTCATACAGTATTGGTGGAAACGTTTCTTTTACAGATAATAAAGTACAAGACTCACCTTATAAAATATTAACTACAGGTGGAGCGCAAGGAGGCGGACAAACGGGAGCAACCATAAACGGTGTTCTTAACGGACAATCTATTGGTTCTTTTTATATGCTTGATTTTATTGGAATTGGACCTGATGGTTTAAATCAATTTAGAGATACAAACAATGATGGTGTAATTAAGGATGATGACCGTATCGTTGCCGGAAGCGCCTTACCGGATTATATTTATGCTTTTTATCTGAACTTTAAATATAAAAACTTTGATTTGTCAGCTAATTTTAATGGTGCCGGAGGAAATAAAATCTACAACCACGTTGCAATGTCTTCATTCAACAGAGGAAGTTTGGCAAATTCTTTTAATACTACAGACAGAGCTTCAGAATTTTTAAATGAAGCAACTACAAATTCAAATACAGTTTCTACAAGATATTTAGAAGACGGTAGTTTCCTGAGATTAAATAATGCAACTCTTGGTTATAATTTAAGCCCAAAATTAATTGGACTTGATAATGTAATGGATAACCTGCGTCTTTCTATAACAGGACAAAACCTATTTGTAATTACAAAATATACTGGTTATGATCCTGAAATAAACACGGGAACTTCAGTAGGAGAAATTCAGTCTTTTGGAATCGATTACTTCAGTTACCCAAGAAGCAGAACGATTGTATTTGGCTTAAACGTGACATTTTAATCAAAAATAAAAAAACATGAAAAATAAAATAATAGCAGGAGCTCTTACATTCAGTTTATTGTTTAGCTGGAGCTGTACTGACTTAGAAGAAAAAGTACTGGATGAATCCTTAACCGGTGCGGGACAGGCAGAAGCAATCAGCGGTGCAATTGCTCCGGCATACGGACAATTAAAATCGACCTGGATTCATACTAACAATTTTGGTTTGCAGTTAATTGCCAGCGACGAAGGTATTTTGCCTTACAGAGGTGGAACTGACTGGTATGACGGAGGTAAATATTTAGCAGTACATGCACATACGACTACGCCTACTAATGATTTGGTGACAAGTACTTGGAATGATGTTACTAAAAATATTTCAAGAACATTAACTGCCATTGAAGTATTGACTCCTCTTGCACAAGGCGGAAATACAGAAGCACAAGGAGCACTTTATGAAATGAAAGCGCTAAGGGCTTATTTAAATATGATGACATTAGACAGCTGGGGACTTGTGTTTAAAAAAGAATCATCTGCCAGTATCTCAGAAATACTTAGAGGGCAGGAAGCGGTTACTTATATAGAAAGTGAGTTATTGTCTGTGGTTGATGTTATTAATACAAGTAAAGGACCGGGAAGAATGACTCAGGCTGCAGTTTGGGGACTTCTTGCGAGATTGAACCTAAATGCATCTGTTTACCGTGATCCTTATGGTAAACCTACATTTCCTGCTGCAGATATGGATAAGGTTATCAAATACACAGACAACATTATAAACTCAGGTAAATTCAGTTTATCTCCGGAATATTTTGACTTGTTTGATGATAAAAATAACTCGAATAAAGAATTAATTTTTGCATTAGATCAGCGTGGCGTTTTAGCTGACGAACATAACCGTTGGGCATACTGGTCAATTCCGGGATCAATGTTTCCAAGACCGGAATCTATTAATGCAGACGGAACTGACGGTCCTGCTATTACATCAGATTTTTATCAAACATGGGTTGATGCTTACGGAAGCGTAGATCCTGCCGATGCCGATTCAAGATTTTATAAAAACAACGCAAAAGTACCTGCAAACTTAAAGGATCTTACCGGATTTTCACCATTAAACGATCAGGATCATTACTATTGTGTAAAAGCAGAAGATTTTGAAATTGACAGAGGAATTATGAGAGGTATTCCGTGGGCTGCCAGAAAAGATGCCAACGGAGCATTCTTTAAATGCGATGGCGGATACAGAATTTACCCTGTTAAGCAAATTAAAGGAAACGGACCTGACAAAAACGTAGGTTATGTTAACCTTACTTTAAAAGTTGATTTTACCAAAGAAGGAAGTGCGCACGCGGCAGGATACAGAGTATCTAAATACCAGTTTAGCCATACTTCTCCAGACGGAAATTTTTACAGTAGTGTAGATATGGTATTACTTAGATATGCTGAAATTTATATGATGCGTGCCGAAGCTAAATTAAGAAAAGGACTTACCGGTGAAGCATTATCTGATATGAACATAGTAAGAACTTCAAGAACTGCTCGTGCTCCAATTCCTGCTGCACTTACAGCAATCAATTTAGATATTTTGTACAGAGAATACGGTTTCGAATTTTACTGGGAAGGTTTAAGAAGAACCAATCAGATTCGTTTTGGTCATTTTGAAGATAAATGGACTGAAAAAACAGATACAGATGTACACCACAGATTATTCCCAATTCCTCAGGTAGCAATTGACGGAGCTTCAAACGTTCCCGGATATTTGGTACAAAATGAAGGATATTAAAAATAGTTGGTTTTTGTTTTAATTTTGAAGACTGCTGTTTGTTTTATGTGTCTCAGTAAAATAAGCAGTCTTCTTATGTTTTAGTTAGTAAAAAACAGGGAGGTTTTTAGCGCTTTAAAACTCCCTGTTTTTTTTAATTTTTCTTTTTAACCTTCAAAAGAATAGTTGATTTTATAGTTTCATTCTAACTGTTAGAATACTCTTTTTTTATTACAAATAGCCCTTTTTGCCCGATTCCCAAATCGCAAATCTCTTTTTGTTACCCAACATTCATTAATTTATTTCAAATGAAAACATCATTTTTAGTCCTTAACTTGTTCCTGCTGTTTTTTGGAACAGGAAACTTATATTCTCAGGATCTTGTTAAAATACATTCTCATAACGACTATAATCAAACAATTCCTTTTTGGGATGCTTACTCAAACGGAGCGACATCTATAGAAGCCGACATTTTTTTAAAAGATAATAATCTGTATGTTTCCCACAATCAGGAAGATATTTCTGCTTCAAGAACATTAGAAGATTTGTATTTAAAGCCTTTGGAAACCGCTTTAAAAATGAAGTACAGAAAAGAGCAGCAATTATTTTTGTTAATAGACATTAAAACGGGTGCCGAACCAACACTAAACAAACTTATTACTGTTTTAAATAAGTATAAAACGATCACGAATGATAAAAATATTAAAATCATTATATCAGGAAACAGACCTACCGCAGATACTTATATAAAATATCCGGCTTTTATTTTCTTTGATTTTCAGGAATTAGGACAATCTATTTCTAAAGAAAATTGGGAAAAAGTAGCAATGGTAAGTTTAGATTTTCAAAAATATTCTAAATGGAACGGCTTAGGAAGATTAACAAAAGAAGATTATAATCGTATAAGTTCCATTATTTCCAAAGCAAAATTCACCAATAAACCCTTTCGATTTTGGGGCGCTCCGGATACAAAAAGTGCCTGGAAAGCATTTTTAGAATTAGGCGTAGATATTATTAATACAGACAAACCGTATAATTGTGTACAATACCTTGAATCGCTGCCAAAAAGGTTCATAACAGCCAGTAATTCGTCAAAAGTTTATATTCCTGCTTATAAAACAGATCAAAAAAACATTCCCGTTAAAAATGTCATTCTTTTAATTGGAGACGGAAATGGTTTATCTCAAATATCCTCAGCAGTTCTAGCCAATAACGGCGCCTTGTCATTGACACAATTAAAAAGCGTAGGCTTTATTAAAACACAATCTGCCGATGATTTTACAACAGATTCTGCAGCAGCAGGAACAGCATTGGCAACAGGTCAAAAAACAAACAACAGAGCAATTGGAACCGATAGTTTGAGAAAACCAATCGTGAATATTTTGGAAATTTTACAAAAAAGAAAATTTTCTACAGGTATTATAACTACCGATGAAATTACCGGAGCAACACCGGCTGCTTTTTATGCACACAGAGAAGAAAGATCTGATACAGAAGGAATTTCGAGAGATTTATTAGAAAGTAAACTGAATTTATTTGTTGGCGGCGGCGCTGCTACTTTTAAAGATACTGCATTAAAAACTAAATTTAAATTATTGTCTTCCGTTCAGGAAATGCAAACCACAATTGAAGATACTGTTGGCGTATTTATTTCACAAAACAGAGTGCCGTCAGTTTTAGAAGGACGAGGAGAATTATTAGCAGAAGCTACAAAATACAGTCTTGAATTTTTAAACAAAAAAAATAAGCCCTTTTTTCTAATGGTTGAAGGCGCGCAAATTGACAGTTTCGGACATGTTAACAATGCCGCCGGAATAGTTGCAGAAACAATCGATTTTGATACAGCAATAACCCAGGCGCTTATTTTTGCTGATAAAAACGAAGGTACGTTAGTCATAATTACAGCAGATCATGAAACATCGGGATTTGCAATTCCGCAGGGAAATGTGAAAAAGCACAAAATAGAAGGCGATTTTATAACCAATGATCATACGGCAACGATGGTTCCTATATTTTCTTATGGACCTCATTCCCAAGATTTTCAAGGAGTATATGAAAATAATGAAGTGTTCACTAAAATACTTTCTCTGTTAAAATAATACTGAATTAAAACAATGCTAAAGAAATAAAAAATGAAGATAAACAGTAAAATTATATTTTTTTTAAGCATGTCATTCTTCTTTAGCATTACAATTAATGCGCAGTATAATGCCCATACTTATGTAGATCCCATGATTGGATCTGAAGGAATTGGAAGGGTTTTTATTGGTCCTTCCTGTCCGTACGGAATGGTAAAACCAAGTCCGGATTGTACCGCAAGTCCCAATAGCGGCTGGCTTCCATTGCCAAAAGAAGTAACAGGATTTAGTCAGGTTCATGTAAGCGGTACAGGCGGAGGTCCAAAATACGGAAACATTCAAATTATGCCATTTTCAGGTACTTTGGATAAACTTGATCAAACCTCATTTAGAGCCGAAGAAAATGTAAAACTGGGTTATTATGAATCTGTTTTTAAAGAAAACGGAATCAGAACAGAAATAACAACTGCCGAAAAAGTTTCGTTTTATCGTATTACATATCGTAAAAACGAAACGAAAGCCTTAAAAATTGATCCGGGTTTTTTTCTGGGCGAACAGCCTGAACCTGATGGGAGAGAAGCACAGCAATTTGTTGGTTCTCAAATAGAAATTGTTTCAGATACAGAAGTTAGGGGATATTCAAGAATTAGAGGCGGCTGGAATAACGGACGTGCTTATACGGTTTATTTCTGGGCAGTTTTTGATCAGCCAATTGCAAAATATGTGACATGGAAAGACGGAAAATTTTACGCCAATGAAACATCACAATTCGATTCAGGAAAAAAAACCGCAGCATTGCTTTCTTTCGGAAATGAAGGAAAACAAGAACTGAATGTAAAAATTGGAATTTCATTTTTAAGTGAATTAAAAGCAAAAAATAATATTCAGCAAGAAATTCCACATTGGGATTTTAATACTGTTCTGGCTGCATTAGAAAATAAATGGGAGGATTTATTAAGCCGAATCAAACTTTCTGAAGATACTTCAAACGAATATAAAAAAATGTTTTATACCGGTTTGTATCATACCATGATTATGCCAGTAGACCGAACAGGAGAAAATCCGTTATGGACAAATGATGAACCGTATTACGATGATTTTTATACGATTTGGGATACATTTCGAACATCAAGCCCTTTAATTACCTTAATTGATTCTAAAAGAGAAGTTGAAATTATCAAGGCAATGCTTAATATTTACAAACGCGAAGGGTATTTACCGGAGGGAAGAAGCGGTAATGATAACGGTCGTACTCAGGGCGGTTCTAATGCTGAGGTTGTTCTCGCCGATGCTTTTGTAAAAAATGTAAAAGGAATAGATTACGAATTGGCATTACAAGCCATGATTAAAGACGCAACCGTGCCGCCGGGAGGAAATGAAGAAAAAGAAGGCAGAGGCGGACTTACAGATTACCTGCGTTTAGGATATGTACCTTACGGAATTGACCGCGCAGGAAACAGAACAATTGATTACTCCTACAACGATTATAATATTGCCATTGTTGCCAAAGGACTCAATAAAACGGATGTTTATAATCAATATATAAAACAGGCAGATAACTGGCAGAATTTATGGCGCTCTGATTATGAAAATAAAGGAGCCACAGGTTTTATTATGCCCAAAGATGCAGCCGGAAACTGGTTAGACGATATTGTTTTTGGAGAATCAAAAATTCAAAAACCAACTTTTAAATATACACCAGTTATTATCGAATCTCCATGGTATGTTTGCCATTGGTGTGTTTACTTTTACGAAGGTACTTCCTGGGAATATTCATTCAGTATTCCGCATGATGTTCCGGAACTTATTCGTAAATCAGGCGGAGAATTGGCTTTTGAAAACAGATTGAATACTTTTTTTAATTCTAATTTATATAATGTTGCCAACGAACCTTCCTTTTTAACGCCCTGTTTGTATCATTGGGTTGGAAAACCATATTTAAGCAGTGACAGAATCAGTACTATTATCAAAAACAGTTTCAACACTTCGCACGAAGGTTTGCCGGGTAATGATGACTCTGGCGCGATGTCTTCCTGGCTCGCTTTTCATATGATAGGATTGTACCCAAATGCCGGACAGCCTTATTATTTATTAAACATGCCTTTGATTAAAGAAACAACCGTAAAATTAGAAAACGGTAAAAGTTTTAAAATCACAGCTAAAAAAAGAAGCGATACCAATAAATACATAAAAGCTGCTTTTTTAAACGGAAAACCATACAACAAAGCGTGGATTTTGCATGATGATATTATGAATGGAGGTGAATTGATTTTTGAAATGGATTCGAAACCATCTGCTTGGGGAACAACAATTTTACCGCCAACAAAATAAAAACATAATCAGATGAAGAATTTAATTTTATCACTTCTTTTTTGTGTCGTTTATCAAACCGGAATATCGCAAAATACAATTCCATCCCTTAAAAATAATACAGAATTACAGTATGTCTGCAAACTTCACGGGCAGACGAGAGGTTTAAAGTTAACCACTAAAATGACTAATGATACACTGGTATTCGATTTAAAGACAAAAGGCGTAAAAAGCAGTATTGTAATAGCACAGAAAGCATTAAAAAATGGTAATGCATTGAGTTTTAATCAGGGAGAATATTCTAATGTTTTGTACTTAAAACCAACGGAGACTTTTTTTATGATTTCACGGTCTGCATATCAGGATTTGCTGTTAAATAATAAGTTTACGTATAACAATAATACATACGTTTTAGACAGTACAGAAAATCATATTCAAATAGAAGGAAAACGAATAGAGACTTTGCATGTAAAAGCACAAATAGACCAAACTGAAATGTGGATTATTAAAAATCCTGATTTTCCTTTAATCTGTAAAATCAGTAAAAATCCGTTAGGGATAGATTTTACATTGATGAAAATAGTGTACAATTAAAGTTATGTTATTAATAAATTAAATTATAGTTAACTGCCTGTCTGTATTATGTTTTAAGATAATTAATTCTCAAATTTACAAGCGTATTAATTAAAGCATAAACCAATTTATTACGTGCAAAACCATCTTTTACCTTCAGAAATCTCCTGGCTTTCTTTCAACAACTGTATTTTGGATGAAGCAGATGACGCCAATAATTCACTTTATGAAAGAATTAAATTTCTAGCCATTCATTCTTCTAATTTAGATGAATTTTTCAGGGTTAAAATCAGAAAACTACTGATCAAAAAATCAAAAAAAAATACAGATTTGCTGGATAAAATTCTAACCGAAATAAATCTTCAGCAAAATAGATTCGGCTCAATTTGGAACACTTCAATACTGCCTGAATTAGAAGCTAATAATATAGTTTATTATGAAAAGCAAGAGCTTTTACAAGAGCATTTGCATGAGATCGAATATTATTTTAAAAGTATTATTTTGTCTTATATTCAGGTAATTTATATTTCAATAAACCAGCCAAAAACCTATTTCTTAAACAATCGCAGTTTATACTTTTTAGTAAAGTTAAAAGATACTGCGGGTAACTATAATTATGCATATCTCAATATTCCTTCGGATAAACTGGATAGGTTTAAGCAATTGCAAAGTCACGGAGATACACATTATATTATTTCGATTGATACTATAATAAAGAATTGTTTATCCTTTATTTTTCCTACGGGAAAAGTGGTTTCCTGTTATGCCATAAAATTAAACCGAGATGAAAATTATCTGATAGAAGATGAAAACTCAGGAGATTTAATAGCGAAAATTGAAGCAAAAATTGAAGAACGAAAACGAGGTTCATCGACACGATTTCTGTATGATTCTTGTATGGATGCCGACACAATTGCGATATGTAAAAAAGCTTTCCGTCTTAAAAAAGATGAGATGATAAAAGGAGGAAGCCATCATAATTTATATGATTTATTCAAGTTTCCAAATCCTCATAAACCAAATCTTCAGGGAGTAAATTATCCGGGTCTCAAACATTTGCCTTTTGAAAACTGCAAGTCCATTTTTGATGTTATTGACAAACAAAACCAATTGCTTCATTTTCCGTATCAATCGTATTATTATGTGCTTCAATTTTTTAATCAGGCGGCAATTAACAGAAATGTTCTCGAAATAAAAATTACTTTGTACCGTATTTCATCGCAATCCCTAATTGCAAATGCATTGATTAGCGCCGCAAAAAATGGTAAAAAAGTAACGGTTTTTGTAGAGGTTAAAGCGCGCTTTGATGAATACAATAATTTATTCTGGTCGCGGGAAATGAAAAATGCCGGAATAAAAATCATTCAAAGCATGCCAAATTTAAAAGTTCATGCTAAAGTTGCGATGGTAACCATGAAAGATAAATATGGAAATAAAAAGTATTACAATTATATATCAACCGGAAATTTTAATGAAACTACAGCAAATATTTATTCTGATTTTGGATTTTTTACTTCAGAAAAAAAGTATACGGATGATTTAAAAAAGGTTTTTGATTTTTTAAAAACCAAGAAAAAAGAAGCAGCACCGGAACATATTCTGGCAGCAGGCTTTAATATGAAAGACAAATTATTAGAATTAATAAATAACGAAATAGAAAATAAAAAAGAGGGCAATGAAGCTTATATCTTTTTGAAAGTAAACGGGGTTGATGAAAAGGATATTATTGATAAACTAATTGAAGCAAGCAGTGCAGGTGTTGATGTGATTATGATTGTACGGGGAATTTGCACTTTATTGCCGGGCATTAAAAATGTATCAGAAAATATCGAAATTTATCGCATTGTCGATATGTTTTTAGAACATTCGAGAATTTACAAATTTGCAAATAATGGCGATCAAAAAATATATCTTTCATCTGCAGATATGCTGAGCCGAAATTTAAACAGAAGAATAGAAGTTGCTTTTCCGTTATATGATGAAAAACATATTGCAGCGATTAATACCATTATTCAGTTACAACTAGAAGACAATACAAAAAGAAGAATTGTAAATAGCGAGGGAAAGAATGAATTGGAGATTTTAAATATAGATAAACCAAGACGCGCACAAACAGAAATTTACAATTGGATTGCTGAGAATAATAAAGAAATTTTACTTGAGATATAAAAAACGATAAACCACCTTTTGGATACGTGAAACCACTTTTTAGTTCGATAAATACAATGCTGATGATACAACTTTGCATCTCATTAATTTATTATCAAAATGGAACACGAAAAAAAAGGAGATTTATTCGCAAATGCGCATAAATACCAGTTTGATCCGGGGATCAGCAAATCATTTACCAATTTTATGGACAGCCATGCGCCCGTAGAAAAACCCAAAGGCGACTTGCAGCAAATAAAAAAGGCAGGAAACCAGTTGTATATAAATATGAACGCTCATTTGCCTTTGCATACGCATATTCACAGGCAGGATTTTGAGATGAAAGCTGCTGATGATTCTGATATCCGCCTGAGATGGTATTCTGCGGGAAAAGATACAGTAGAAAGTTCAGCCGTCATATTTGTTCATGGCGGCGGTCGAATGTTTGGCTCGGTAGAACTTTATGATCGCGTAGTGGCAGATTATGTACACAGGTCAGGAGTTCCTTTTTTATCTGTTGAATATGGTCTTGCGCCGGAAGTTTATGGAAAAGCACAGGTAGAGCAGATATATGATTCTATTTTGTGGCTCAAAAATAATGCAAGCGAACTAAATGTGGATGTTAACAGAATCGCAATAATGGGTGACAGCGGCGGAGGCGGATTAGCTGCCGGAGCTGCTATACTTGCACGTGATCGAAAAATAGCACTCGCAAAACAGATTCTAATTTATCCGATGCTTGATTACCGTACTACTATTCTTGATGAAAACATAGAACCTTTCGCTTTTTTTGGCTATCAGGAGTTGGGCGCTTTGTGGCAGGCAATCACAGGTCCGGATCCGTTAAGCGATTATGACCTTGCAATTACCTCACCGGCTGTGCTGGATAATTTTGAAGGATTGGCGTCAACCTATATTTCAGTAGGTGATCTTGACTATTTTAGAAATGAAAATTTAGATTATGCACGTAAATTAGCCGGAGCGGCAGTACCAATTGAATTTCATTTACATCCGGGCGCTCCTCATGGTTTTGAGATTTTTACGCCTGATGCGCCATTATCTGCACGTGCTATTGCCGATCACGTAAGAGCAATCAGATCAATTTAAGTTTAATTAAATCAGTAAATTTGACAGGCTTACTTAAAGACTGGCATACACCTAATCTTTAAGTAAGCCTGTCAATTGACTTTACAAAGTTTTCATTAATTTTGTTTTAATTTAAATATTCTCTGATGACTAACGCGCCTTACGTTGCCAGGTCAATTGCAGATCTGCATCGCCTATTTTTCTTACCGGCTCCCAAACACGACTTAATTACGGTGTTTGATCTGACCAACAGACAGTGTTTGGCACACGCTTCATCCAGTAGTCTTGTTTTTGATTTCTACTCCATTTGGTATAAAGAAAATGCCGGCGGTACTTTAGGTTACGGTCAGCGTGCGTTTGATTTTAATACGGGTTCTTTAACATTTCAGGCACCGGGACAGTTAATAACGGTCGAAGATCATTATTTCTCGGCTGGTTGGGCATTGGCATTTCATCCGGATTTGTTTCGTCAATATTCTTTAGTGCAATCAATTAAAGATTTCGATTTTTTCTCTTATGAAGTTTATAGGGCTCTGCAACTTACGCCGGAGAATGAGGAATCTGTTAATTTGCTGGTTTCGGATATAGGCAAAGAAACTCAATTAGGAAAAAATAGCTTTGGCGAACCTATTATTGTGGCGCAGCTTGAACTGCTTCTTAGAATGATCAATCGATTTTATCACAATCAGTCCAGTCCTGAACAATCTTCGGGTTCTGATTTGCTAACGGCTGTTGAGAATGAAATTCAAAAGTATTTTAATCACGACGCAAAAGACCTTCGTCCGTTGCTAACAGTAAAATATCTTGCGGATCAGCTCAATTTAACGCCTCATCATTTAAGTGAAAAATTAAAGGAGCTCACGGGAAGCAGTGCACTGCAGCACATTCATTTCAATATGGTCGAAAAAGCTAAAGAATTAATAAGCATTTCCGGTTTAACTATAAGCGAGGTAGCATATGTTTTAGGTTTTGAGTACCCGCAATCATTTAGTAAGGTTTTTAAAAATAAAACTGGGTTTACACCTACAGCATTTAAAAATAGCCTTTGTACTAAAAGGTCTGTTTCACTTAGTCGTAAGAATTGACCAAAATAGTAAAGGTGATGAAATAATAGAAGGTACTTCACATCAAAAGCAATGTCTCATGATGTAAGGTACCTTCAATTTTTTATGACTCTAATCAAAATTGAATCTGTTTAATAAATAAACTGACCATTCTATTTTACGCTAAAAGTTCTTTCATTCCATAAGCTGTTAAAACTTTTTCGTATTCAACTTTTACAGCTTCGTTAGCCGTTTCAATAATTTCTCCTGTACTTGGGTCAACAACGGTTCTTAATGGTCTTTGTCCCTTTGGCAGATTAATCAGTTTCACTACGGCATCTGCAACATCCTGCGGATTTGGCTTTTCTGTTTCAAATATTTGACCAATGGCAGCAAACAATTTATTTGGAACATCTGCTATGGCTTTATAATCCTCAACAACTGATGTATCTGAACCAGTCTGGATCTTTTGGGACATTTCAGTAGGGAATGCACCCGGTTGAATAATGGCTACATCAACTCCTAAAGGTCGCACTTCATAATGTAAACCTTCGCTTAAACCTTCGAGAGCAAATTTTGATGCTCCGTACACCACTGTAAAAGGAGCCGAGAATCTGCCCCATCCGCTCGAAACATTAATGATTAAACCTTCTGATTGCTTACGCATAAAAGGTAACGCCAATTTCATCAATCTCCAAGGGGCGATAAAATTCACATCAAACATGTTCTGTACATCTTCTGTAGTTGAACTTTCAGCCACACCAAACATCGAAATACCTGCATTATTGACTAACACATCAATTCTGCCTTCTGTAGCGATAATAGTGTCGAATGCATTTTTTACACTTGTCTCGTTGGTTAGCGAAACATCCAGGACAGTTATATTCTCTATCTGTTCTAATGCCGTTGCTTTATCAGCATTTTTTCCTTTGGTATCTCTCATGGTAGCATAAACTTTATGCCCCAATGCTGCAACACTATTGGCTGTAAGCCACCCAAAACCGCTATTTGTTCCTGTAATTAATACAACTTTTTTGCTCATTTTTTTGTTATTTAAATAATGATACAAAGGTTGGTATATAAAAATAGAAATCATTTAACATATGGTAAAAAGCAATATCAGCGGATATTTTTTCGTATCCTGCTTAATGATTGTTGGGTGATTCCCAAGTAAGAAGCGACATGAGAAAGAGGGATACGATTGACAAGATTGGGAAAATTATCAATAAATGATAAATAACGGGTGGTTGCATCTTCAGAAACCAGAGGACTCCTTCTTTCAATCGTTTTTATCAAACAATTTTTTACGATCAGCCCTGTAATAGCATCCCAGCCAACAATGGTATTCCCGATTTCATCCCAGTCTTTCTTTGAAAAAACAAGTAATTTGCAATCGGTTACTGCTTGTATGTACTCCGAAGCTACTACTTGTGCTTCAAACTTTTGCTGGTCTGAAACAAAATTGTTCTCGTCAATGAAGTGATGGGTAATTTCTTGTCCTTTGTTATTGTAATAGCAGAAACGAACGACACCTTCAATAATAAATCCAACTTGTTTGGGGATCTTTCCTGCTTCCGAAAAATAGTCATCCTTATGAAGTTCCAGTATTTTTGTCTTGCTGATAATCAGGTCTGTCTGTTGCTTGTTCAGATTGCCAAACTGTAATATGTAATCAATAAACACTTTCATAGGCGAAATATAAGGTTTAATACAAGCAGTTCATTTACCATTTGGTAAAAAGTTTAGGCGGTCATAAAAAATATAGCATGATGCTCTGTATTCATTAACTTTTACTTCAAAAAAAGTATCATTCCCAATTTAAAGTACTGTGCTTTTATAACATGATTTACAAAAAAGATAATTGCTATTTGTAAATCGTAGGAAATGTTAAGCATACTATTAATATTTAATCGAATATTAAGTAATGACTTCTAAAATATTATTCTTCTGTTAAATTAAAGCGAAATAAGTTTTTTCGTGAATAAATCTTGTTAAAAAAAATAATATTTACAAATCTGTTATACAGTTTTACACCTACATGTGTATGATTTTTTTTATTAATCCAAATTATTATCATCCAACTATGAAAAACTATTTTGTTATCCTTTTTCTAAGCACTTTTGCTATCTCTACAGCTCAAAGTAAAATTCTATTTTCTTATGATACCGCTGGTAATCAGATTAAAAGGGAGTTATGCATTTCTGGCTGTGTAACTTCAAAAAAAGTAAATGATTCTGTCAAAGATATTGAATCTCTGGTGCAGGGTGATCTTTTAAAATTTGCAAGTGAAGACACATTCTCCTATTATCCTAATCCTGTAAAAGAAGAATTGTACCTCAAATGGAAGATTAGTGATGAGAATAACATACAAAACATACAGGTTTATAATATTAGTGGTCAGGTGCTGACTTCATTCAAGAAAGGCAAAAGTGGTGACGATAATCAAAATATATCTTTCAGCAATTACCCAATTGGAATTTATATGATAAATCTTGTTTATAAAAACGGAGATGAGAAAACAATAAAAATCATTAAGCAATAACTACTATGACAAAACTTTACATATCCTTTATATTTTTCAGTTTTTCTTTTTTTATAAATGCTCAGATTGTCAATAAATCAAACGGTGGAATAACACTGATGACAAAATTGGAATCTGACGAGGGAAATAGAATCAATTTATCAAATAAAAGTCAAAATAATGCCGTAGCAACAGCAAGTGCTCCAACAGGCAGTTCGGCAGAAGTAGGGAATACAGAAGGAGAGTTGTCTGTATCTTCAACCGGGAGTGCAAATTATGAAATTCCTCTTTTTACACCAACAGGAATAAATAAAGTAGCTCCAAAAGTTAGTTTAGCCTATAATAGTCAGGGAGGCAACGGATCTGCTGCATTTGGGTGGAATATAACAGGAGTATCTTCTATAACCAGAATTCCTGCTTCTAAATTTCATGATGGAACTATCGATCCGGTCGATTTTAATGCTTTAGACCGCTTTGCTCTGGATGGTCAGCGATTGATTGTAAAAAATGGTACCAGCGGAGTGTATGGTGCAAACGGTACAGTTTACGAAACAGAATTTTTCTCTAATATTAAGGTCACTTCATATGGTGTACACCCAGCCGGAGCTGCTTATGGTCCGTCTTATTTTGTTGTCGAATATCCAGACGGTTCAACGGCTCAATATGGTAATACCTCTTATCAATATGGCAGTTCACATGAATCACGATCTTTATCAGACTGGTCAATAACAAATTGGCAGAATGCTCAAAATATTAGAATTAATTATCTTTATGCGCTTACTAACAATGTATTACGTATAACGGAGATATCTTATGGTGGTGTAGGCGATACTGGCGATGATGATTTGAATACTATCCAATTTACTTATAAAGACAGGCAGATTCCTATTCAGTATTATATTGGTAATACCAGTTTTACAAACAGTAAAATGCTGGATAAAATTTGGGTAAATTCCTTTTCTGCAGGCGTAAGGAGGTATGAATTAATTTCAAATTCAGCAGACCAGATTACTTCCATTACCGAAAAAAACGGCGATTCGACAAAAGCGTATAATCCAACGGTTTTTACCTATAATACAACCTCACAAACCATTACAGGATCAACTGTTACTGCAAGTTTAAGTGTAGGTAATCTTACGGCTTCAAATTCAACAGCAGTTTCAGGAGATTTTAACGGGGACGGCAGTATGGATTTTATTCTTTACCTCACAACCGGAACTGATACCAAAAAGAAATATTGGTTATTTTCTGATATAAATACAACTTCTGCTGTTAATATTGGTTTCAGGGATGATATTGGACTTTTTGATGAAATTTTCCCTGTAAGTTTTATTAACGCTTCAAATAAGTTAGATCCAATGCAGGGATGGACCATTGTTCAGGGAGGATCTTTTACCACTTATGCATTGAATTCAGGTATGAAAGCTTTACAAAATCAAAAAAATTATGTTTTTCCCAGATTTGTCTTAGATTACTATTATGAGTGTGATGGCGGCGAATCTTTTAAGACAAAAACAAATCAGCTTCAATTACCACCGCCCCCTACAGGTCCTATTGCAGTTCATTACGAAACAGATATTGCAAGAGCTTTTGTCAATGGGGATTTTAATGGTGATGGTTTGACGGATATTATTGCAGTCGAAAAACCTTTTACCTATCCTTATACATACGGCTGTACTACCGGTACTTCTACCTATGCAGGAGGTAAAACGTATTTTGTAAATTTAGACAGCAGGATTACTTCCGGCTTTGTTACAACAGCAGGATATATTACCATCACAAGTACGAGTAAATTTATGACAGCTGATTTTAACGGGGATGGTAAATCAGATCTGTATGTATTTGACACTGGTAAAGTAAAGGTTTATACGCTGGATAATAATAACCAATTTGTACTGCTCTATCAAACCATAACGGCAGATGCCAGCATTGCACTGGACAAGCCAATTTTAATGGGTGATTATAATGGAGACGGTAAAAATGATTTTATCATACCAAAAGGATCAGGCTATTCAGAATGGTATAAATATTCTGCTACAGGTTCAGGTCTTGTAAAGGAAATTCAGACGTATACGGGTTTTACTTACCCAACTAGCAGTGCTACGACAACTTATTACGTAATTCCTACCGATTATAATAATGACGGTAAGACAGATTTACTTTTAACTTCTTCCAGTCGTGGTTCAGGCAGTTCAGTGGGGAGTTTAAATGTTACCTGTTATCTAAATAAAAATGGCAGTTTTTCTAATGCTGCAGGAAACTATTTCAGCGGCAGTATTATCAATCAGGCAGATATATATAATAATGCCTTACCTGTTTTTCTTTCAGCAAATGAGCCTAATGGTAAATTGGAGCTTTCATTTATAAACAATAACAGGATATTTACTTTTAATTCAACTAAAGATTTTAATAAAGAACAACTGTTGAGAACAATTACAGCAGGAAATGGAGTTACAGAATCTATAACGTATCAGCCTTTGGGTCCTGACTCCTTTGAAGAAGGCGGAAGTTATTATTTTAGTGGGATTATTGAAAATTATCCTAATATAAATGTATTAGAAGCTCCTACTTTTCAACTGGTAACTAAACTTGAAAGAGCCAGTAGTACATCGTATAAAAAACAATTGTTTACGTATTATGATGCGGTGTCGAATATGGAAGGTTTAGGCTTTTTAGGCTTTAGGGCGACTTTAAGAACAAATTGGTTTAGTGATTCAAGCCCAATTTCCATAATATCAAATGTGTCAAAGAATGATATTAGCCTTAGGGGAATAAATGTTGAAAATTATACATCAATTGGCTTTTTAAGTCCTTCAGAAGCCACATCAGATACTTATATCACGAAAGATTTATTAGGTTATAACAGCCAGTTACTTGCAAACAAAGTTTTAAAATTACAAAATACAAGTATTAAGCAATACAACGGATTACTTGGTACCAGTACAGAGACGGCAATTGTATATAACGATAACAATAATCCTCTTACTGCAACTATATTAAGAAAAGAAGGGGCAAGTGTAGTAGAGACTGTTGTTGAGGGAGTAAGTCAATATGATAATCTTACCAGTCCTTATATCGTAGACAGGGTTCAGCAAAAGTATAAAACAACAACGGTTTCAGGTAGTTCAACGGGATATTCAGAAATTTATGAGTTTGATTCTAACCAGCTTTTATCTTATACTGAAAAATATGTATATGGTCCAGGATCTGATGGTGCAGAATCTATAAATGAAGCGAACGTATATGACAGCTTTGGAAATTTAAAGACAAAAACGATAACAAGCGGACTTGATTCACCTCGAGTGCTTAAATTTGAATATGATACCTCAGGAAGATTTTTAACAAAGAGCACAGATTATCAAAATCTCTCTACAATTTTCGATTACAATTTTTATAGCGGAGCATTAAATTCTGAAACAAATCCATTTGGTTTAAAAACTACCTACGCTTATGACACGTGGTTTAAAAAGATAAAAGTGACCGATTATTTAGGAAAATCAAAGAACTATACTTATGCCAATAGTGGGTCTGAAATTATTATTACCACTACAGGAGATGACGGTAGTGCAAGTAAGGATATATTTAATGATTTAGGACTGAAAATTATGACTGGTGTAAAAAACATAAATGGAGTTTACTCCATGGTTTCTTATCTGTATGATCTTTATGAAAGAAATGTGCAAATAAGTGAACCATACGGAGATGAACCTCAGGATTATAATACAACAGTATTTGATAATTATGGTCGGGTAAGCAAAAGCATGTATTTTACAGGCAATATTGTTAATTATACTTATTCAGGTTTAACCACTACAATTAGTGAAAACACTAAAACAAAAATAATTACTAAAAATGCCCTTGGAAATATTGTTTCATTATCAGAAACTCCGGGAGGATCTATTAACTACACCTATTTTGCAAACGGTAATTTAAAATCTTCCAATTTTGATGGTGCCGTCACTTCAATAGAACAGGATGGCTGGGGAAGAAGAACAAAAATAACAGATCCCTCTGCCGGAATTTTTACGTACGAATACAATAATTTTGGTGAAGTTACTAAGGAAATAGCACCAAATGGAACAACAACATATACCTTAACTCCAGACGGGAGAATAAGTCAAAAATTGGTTTCAGGATTATACACAAACTCTAAAACAACTTATACGTACGACGGAACCAGCAATTTATTGCTCAATAGTAAATTTGAAAATTTAAGTGAAGGAACAAGTACAATCACAAATGCCTATACGTATGACACTTCAAAAAGAATTAACCAGATGACAGAAACAACGCCATATGGTTCTTTTACTAAAAACTTTTCATATGATGCTTTTGGAAGAGCTGAAATAGAAACGAGTACAGCTGTAATTTCATCTAAAACAAGTACTAAAGCCTTTAAAAACACATATAAAAACGGCTATTCATGGCAAATTTTGGATAATGCAAACAATGCCGTATTATGGCAGACTAATACAGTCAATCCAAAAGGACAATTAACAGGTGGATTATACGGGCCAATTACGATGACCAATACTTTTGATTATTTTGGATATCCTTCTCAAATAAAATACGATAAAACAACTGTGCCCGTAACTAATATTTTGACATTAGGTGCCGTTTTTGATCCAATAAAAGGAAATACAAACAGTAAATCAAACAACCTGCTGAGCTGGAATGAAAGTTTTAAATATGATACATTAGACCGTTTAACAGAATTTACGAATCCATCCGGAGCACAAGAAACACAGGCTTACGACGCTAAAGGCCGTATCACTCAAAACAATCTGGGTACCTATATTTATTCTAACACAAGTAAACCGTACCAGAATACCTCTATTAATGTTACAGCAGATGCATTAACATATTATACCAGTAAACCAGTTCTTAATGTTACGTATAATACATTTAATAGTCCTGTTCAAATCGAAGAAGCAGGTATTGATAAAGTCAGTTTTCTCTATAATGATTCTAATAGCAGAAGCACAATGTTTTATGGAGGATTACAAGATGATAAAACTTTAAGACCATATCGCAAGCATTATTCCAGCGATGGTACAATTGAAGCAAAAGAGAATAAAACGACCGGAGCAGTCGAATTTATAACATACATTGGAGGTAATGCATACAACGCAGGTATCGTTTTAAAAAGCGACGGCACAACACAAAATTATTTGTTTTTGCAGCGAGATTATCAGGGTTCTGTAATAGCAATTTCAGATGCCAGCGGTGCAGTAGTAGAAAAGCGTCTTTTTGATGCCTGGGGAAATATTGTTAAAGTTCAAAACGGAGCCGGTACTGCCTTGACCGGATTAACATTATTAGAAAGAGGATATACAGGACACGAACATATACAAAGTGTTGGAATTATCAATATGAACGGGCGTATTTATGATCCGAAAATACATCGATTCCTGCAGCCGGATGATAATATTCAGGAACCTTTTAATATACAAAATTACAACCGTTATGGCTATGTATTAAATAGTCCTTTGAAGTATACAGATCCTAGTGGAGAAATTTTTGGAACACTATTTACAATAGGAAAAAATATACTTAAACACGGTGTTAATACAGATCATTATGACTATAAAGAAATAAAAAATGCTTTTAGAATTGATATGGGAATGTTTAAAAGAAATTTTGGACAGATTTTATCGAGATTTACCTGGGGATCAACAAACAGTATAATTGGAAATATAGCAGCGCATGGATATAATTTAACAGGAAATGTTGAAGGCGTAACCTATCTTGCCGGAGCAACTGCAATAGAAACCAAAAGAAGCGGGTCGAAAGCATTTACTTTAGGGTCATATATTAATGGGCCTCAAGGTTTTAAAGCAGATTGGCATGATCACCTTTTTGTTCATGAATATGGTCACACAATTCAAAGCAGTTATTTCGGACCTTTATATATCCCTGTAATCGCTGTAACCAGTTTAACCAGTACACTTAAATTGGGTGGCGATGATCACGAAGCCAGATGGTTTGAGGTTAATGCCAGTAAACTGGGAGCAAAGTATATTGATAAACATTATGGTAGTGGTAAAGAAGGATACACTCCAAATTCTCCTGATTATTTTGATCTTAAAACTTTTCAGGAAGGAGGATATTCCCCTTATGAAAACCCAAGGAATTCTTTCTTCAATGGTAGAGATCCTCGTTGGCAATCTAAACATCCAACCTCTGGAGGAAAATTTACCTGGTGGGATGTTATTATTCCATCATTAGGTTTGGGAATTTAATTTTATCATTAAAAATATTGGTATGAAGTATTTTAAATTATTTTTATTCGTTGTACTTGGTTTTATTTTTCAGGGTTGTCCGGGAGAAACCGGAGATGAGTCTCCGGATACGTATCTAACAATTAAAAATACAAGTGATCAACTTATTTATTATCCTTTTAGTCATAATAATGTAGAAGTACTTCCTGCTTTTTTTTCAAATTTTCCATCGTATCGACAGATTAACAGCAATGATAAAGCTAAAATCGATATTTATCTTGATTCGTTTAAAGGAGATATTAAATTATGGATATTAATTTATAAAAAATCTACGATTGATAGTCATACATGGGAAGAAATAAAAGAAAAGGGTCTGTACGATAAACGATATGAATTAACATTGGATGAATTAAAATCCATGAATTATGAAATTACATATGACGGTAATTAAAATTTTTTCAAATTAATTAAAGTTAATTAAAACTGTAACAATCATCTACCACAGTAGATGATTGTATTTAGATTTTTCAATTTTATCCATAAAAAAAGTCCTAATTTTCATTAGGACTTTTTTAATAAGTCTATTTAATCTTCCTGACACTTGTTATGTGCAAAGCTTAATTACAATATCTGTTATATAATTGAACTTTAGAATTTTTATTTTAACAAGGGAATAATATCAATTATAACCGTACGGTTGTAAAAACGTTCTTCCGGAAGTTTGTTTTCAAAAGCCGCCATACTTTCGTCCTCTCCAAAACCATGTACTTCGAATTTTACATCTTTTCTGCCTGAATTTGATAATGCACTTTCTATAATACTTTTCACTTCATTGGCTCTGTCTAAAGATAAAGTCAGGTTATACGACTCTTCACCAATAATATCAGTGTGGCCATGAATAATGACTACCGCATTTTTAGGTATTCTGGGCGTAACAACATCTGTTAAATATTTCTCATACATGGCGATTGCTTTTGATTTATTAAATTCAAAAAGAATGCTGTATCTAAGACCTTCATCTGTTTTAGAAGGTGTCCATAATACCATATGTGTAGTGGTTGTTTTTTCTTCAATAGTGCCGCTTTTGGTTTTACCGATCATTTTTACTTTATAATCACCTTCAGAACGGGTTCCCATAATGCTTTTGCCCGGAATACTTACTTTTTCCTGAGTATAAGGACCAAAAACTTTTACTTTTCCATCCGGATCTGTAGTTTCTAAAGACCATGATGAATAGACTTGTCCTGCACCGGTTGCATCAATCGTAATATAACTGTCAATTGGCGCGTCCTGCACCGTAACAAGTTCTAAAGGTTTTAAGGGAGCATCCGGACCAGCTTGAAACTCCATCAATAATTCTGGCGAATTACTTTCGATAGATACCCTGCGATCTCCTTCACGAAGCAGTACCAATTCTTTTGTAGCTCCGGGCTGTTCTGACGGAATAGTTGGTTTTAACTGTCCTTTGGTCGTTATTCTATTGGTATTTATTTCAAATACAGTAACTAAATAAGTCTTGATCGATTCGGACATTGCCACACCATCATCGGTTCCTTTTTCAGAAGAACCAACAAGCGTAACATTTGCTGACGGATTTTTCACCATTCGGTTTCCAAGAATATTAATGACGTTATAGTAAACGGTCATTTGTCTTGCAGAACGTCCGGATGGATTTACACTGGGTGCAATCCCGATTTGGTCTTCATTAAAATCTTTTACATCTTCTTTTCTTAATAATTTGTAACGGCTTGGTATTTTATTGGATTCAAGATCATAAAAAACATAGTTTCTTAAAGGAAATACTTCGCGAACGTTACGAACTCCCGGAATATTTCTGGGCGCATTTACAGAAAACTGTACTTTAGACGCTGGAGCCTGAGGTGTTTCGATTGCACTTCCTTGTCCAAATTTAAGAGCCATACCAACTCTAAAAGTACTTATATTCCAGGTTTCGACAGAACGGGGATGTTGTCCAAAATAAGGCTGAAAATTTACAAAAGGAGATAAAATAAATTGTGTTTTATGATTTTGTGATGATAACGGAATATCAAAACCTGCTCCAATTTGCATGGAGATAAGTGTTTCTTTAACGGCATCAAAATCTCCTCTTACCGCATCAGATGGTTCCTGGTTAGGAAGAGCCGGATTAGTTCCTAATTTGTATTTGAATGACTTATCGATATTAAAAGCCAAACGTGGTCCCCCGTATACATAAAAGTTAGATTTAAAAGGCGCAAAACGAATGCTTGGTTCTACAGTAATATAACTCAAACCTGTAGATAAATCTGCGGGGCAGTTACAAGCCGTAGTTTTTTGATCGAATGAACCTTTTCTGCTATCGTAGCCTGCCTGAAACATAAAACCCAATCTTGTATCCGGCTTATGAAATTCAACAAGCGGTGCTAAGTAAAGTCCTGCGCCCTCACCGTTATGAAAAGTAACCGGCGGAGTCAGACTTGAATTAAGCTGATGGGTTGAGCCGCGATAAAAATTATAATTGGTTGCACCTGCAACACCAAAGAACCAGGAAGGTTTTGTATAATAGACTTCTTGTGCCTGGAGAGTTGTTTGAGAACCTATATATAACAAAGTCATTAATAAAAATCTGTTTAGAAGAACTTTATCTGAAAGTCGCGTTATATATAATTTTGATTTAAAACTAATTTTAGTTTTCATTTGTTTTTATTTAGGTGTTTTTTTATGAAAAAAATCCCGTTCGAAAACGGGATATATTTAGTGATTGTATTATTTAAGGGACATTTATGGTTGTATTTACCATTGTCACAGATGCAACTAAAGATATTGCTCTTCCGTTGAGAACTGTTTGATTTGCATTTCCGGCAGTAGAAAAAGTAACACCAGAATTGGCAATAATAGTTCCAACCATAGTTCCTCCGCCGGCACTGTTAATAGTGGCTGCGCTTCCTACGTACCAGAAAACGTTTTTAGGTAATCCGCCGTTTGTCATTATAACACTTTTAGCACCTGTAGGTCCGGCAATTCCAACAGTAAGGCCTGAAGCCGTTTGAAAAATCCATGTAGCATTTGGATCACCTTGTGCATCAAGCGTCAGGTTGCCATTACTAATTTTAAAAGTACCGCTTGCTGATTTATAAACTCCCGGAGCTAATGTTAATCCGCCTAATTCTCCAGCGTTTGGATCTGAACCACCCGGTTTTGCAGCAGGTGAAATGCTTAAATAGGCCGCATTTGCATCCAATAATGCTTTTTGTGCAATTGCTAATGATGTTGCAGTTCCGGGAGCCGGAGGTCCGGTAAAGATATCACCGGTAACATTTCCAACATTTAGAGGAGTCTCGGTATAAACTACCAGACCATCATGAAAACCTGTAATCAGGGTAGAAGCTGCAGTTGTACCTATACTTCCGTTGTTTATAACTGTATTTAGTCCCTGATTTGTTACTCCGGCATTTCCGCCAAAAGTTCCAAACATAGCAGCAGTACCAAGATCTACGACTAAAGGTGCAGGAGGTAATAGGGAAGTTGTAAAGTTCCATACAAAATCACTTGCCAATGCAGTTCCGGCTTTACTTTTTGCACCGTTTGTAATTGTTGCTGTGTAAACTTTTCCTAATACAAGTAAATTTGTTGGTTTAAACGAAGCTGTCGTACCAGAGTAAGAAACCGTACCCGGAATTGTTGTAGCGCCTTGTGTCAGGATAAATGTTGCTGTATTGATTGTAGCAGCATCCATAATAGTATTAAAATTGGCAGTCACAGTTTGATTTAAAGCCACATTAACGGCATTATTCATAGGATCTGTTGCTGTTACAGTTGGTGTTATATCTGTTGTAAAACTCCAGGTATAATCTGCTGTCATTGCAGTATCCAGTGAATTTTTTGCACCAGTAGTAATCGTTACAGTATAGATTTTATTAGCCAATAAAGGACTTGCAGGAGCAAAAGATACTGTTTGTCCTGTATAGGAAATAGTTCCTGTTACAGCATTAACTCCCTGATTTACCTTAAACGTCGTATTGTTTAATGTTGCTGCATTCATATCCATATTGAATGTTGCCGAAATTGTTTTATTTAACGGCACTTCAATGGCATTATTTATAGGATCAGTTGCAATTACTACAGGTCTTAAAATAGCACCTGTTGAAAATACCCATACATATTCAACTTGTAAAAAATTACCCATTGCGTCTTTTGCTTTTGTTGTAACCCTGGCCGTATAGGTGGTGTTTTCTGCAAGCAAAGCTGCTGGTTTGAATGATGCTGTTTTTCCCGAGTACGTAATAGTTCCGGCAATAGGAGTAGTTCCGGCCACGATAAACGAAGTTGAGGTGATTGAACCCGGATCCATTTCTTCGTTGAATGTTACCGTAATAATCTGCCCCAAAGGCACATTTATTGCATTACTCAAAGGTGTTGTCGATTCTACCACAGGACAAACTCCAACGGCTTCTTTAAAATCATCGTTTTCACATCCTGTAATAAATGCAATACATAATATAGTAAAGGTTAATAGTAAATTTTTAGTTTTCATTTTTTTGTTTTAATTGGATTATTTCAAGTGGTAAAGGTGATGTCGGATTCTCCAGAAACATTATACAATCCAGTCTAAGTGTTGTATAATTAACACAATTATTTTATTAATTTTTTTTATTAAGATAAATACGGTGGTTATGGGATTATTGTCTTTCTGAATTTTAATATTGTAAAGTCAGGTTCCCGATTGTGTCACAAAACTTTTGAGTGTTTTTATAAAAATTGAAAACTGCCTTAAATAAAAAACCTGCAAATCGAAAGATTTGCAGGTTTTACTATATTTTATTGTGAGTTTTTAAAACATAAAAAAAGTCCTAATTTTCATTAGGACTTTTTTAGTGGGGAGAGCAGGATTCGAACCTGCGAAGTTCACACAGCAGATTTACAGTCTGCCCTCGTTGGCCGCTTGAGTATCTCCCCGAAGCTTGTATTAATGCGCTTTGTTTTGCTAAGCGGTTGCAAATATATAAACGTTTTCGGGCTTTACAAACTAAAATTGCAATTAATTTTAAGTTATTTTTTAATTAATTTTTAATTCATTGGTATTGAATAAAATAAAAAAATCTCCACTAGGGAGATTTTTTTGTTTTATGCTGAATCCTGGTATTATTTAGCCAAAAGTTCTAATATTTTTGCTCTTAATTCAGGACCTCTTAAATCCTGAGCTACCACTTTTCCTGATGCATCAAGTATAAAAGTTGCCGGAATTGATTGAACTCCGTATTGAGCTGCAATTGGTTCATCCCAAAATTTTAAGTTTGAAACCTGTGTCCATGTTAAGCCATCTTTTGCGATAGCTTCTTTCCATTTACCGGCTTCCTTATCTAAAGATACACCAACAATGTTTAGTCCTTTAGAATGTAATTCTTTATAAATAGCAACAACATTTGGATTTTCTTTTCGGCATGGTCCGCACCAAGAAGCCCAAAAGTCAACAATAGTTACTTTTCCTAAACTTTCCTTTAGAGAAATTACTTTTCCTTCCGGATTAGGCGCTGAAAAATCTGCTCTTCATTTAGCGCTGCCAACAGGAGGAGCTGTTGCACCAACCGCAGGCATTTTTGCTTGACCTAATTTTGTTTTAATTTCTTTTCCCGGAGCAGTATTTTTTAAAGACTCATCTAATGAGTTGTATAAAGCTTCTGCTTTTTTAATATCAGTAGAAGGATCTCCTAACATACCTTGAATAATCAACGCAGAAATATAAGATTTTGGGTGATTTTCAGCGTAAGCAACATATTTCTTTTTAGAATCTGCCTGAACTTCAGTTTGAATTTTCATGTATTGTTTCATCAAACCATTGATAGTTGCTGTATCTTGAGCTTGTTGAGCAGCTTGCATTTTTTGAGTGTTGTTTTTTTGAAAATCAACTAATGCTTTTTGAGTTTTTGTAAGTTCGTCATTGAATTTTACGTACTCATCATTATTGTAAGTTCCAGAAATTTTAGATTTGTGGATACTGTCTTTATCGATTGCAATTTTGATCTCTCCCGTTTCTAAGATAAAAGGAATTGGTCCGTTTGCACCTTGAAGAATTAAAGTATGAAATGCTGGTTCAGTTACTTTTCCTTTAATTTCAAATTTTCCATTTTCTACTTTTACTGTATCAAGAGCTAATGGCATTTTAGTAGTTGGATCCTGACCTTGAAGAATGATCGTTTTTCCGTTTTCAATTCCTGTAGCAGTTCCTGTAATAAGGTACTCTCCATCTTTAACTTTGCTGCAAGAAATTATCGCTACAGAAGCGGTAAGTAAAAAAAGTATTTTTTTCATTATAAAAAATTAATTAGTTAATTGATTTGTGCAACAAAAGTATCTAAAAATATAAAACATAAAGAATTTTGTAACCTAAAATTTTGTTATAGTTTTTTTATGCTTAATTCTCATGTTTTCAGCATGTTTGTTGGGTAAATTTGACTTAAAACTTTTAATTATATTATTATTTATACTTAAAACATATAATTTTCTGATTTTAAAGCATAAAAAAAGCATCCTGTTGTCAGAATGCTTTTATAAATATTTTGGTGTAAATCTATTCCTGATTTGTTTTCTTTCTCCAGGTAAAAGAGTTTAAAATGTGTCTTTTTGCGAATCTTCCAGGAGAATCTGCATTGACCATTTTCACATAAGTTGCTTTAGGAACACTAATGTATTCGTAAACACTTCCGTTAGAGAAATCGATAATTAAACGACCGTCAACAAATTTATAATCAGTAATTGAACAAGTTGAAATCGTTTCTGTATATTCAGGTAAATTTGCTTTAATTGTCTCAGGGTTAATACTAACCAAAAAGTGATAAGCCTCAATGATAGCCTTACTTTTTTCTTCTGCAGCTTTTAAACCAGCATCGTCACCTTGAAATTTATCAGGATGAGATTCTTTCATCGCATTACGGTAAATGGTTTTTAAATCTTTTAACTCTGCAGTTTTCTCAACGTTTAGTAACTTGCGGTATTCAACTATTTTTTTCATAAATAAAAGGTAACTTATTGTCTATTAGTTTGAAATGAGTGTTTTTTACTTCAAAACGACAAATTTTTTGCAAAGGTACACTTTTTTTTAACTTTTTACTTTTGAAGGAAAAAATATTATCAAAATATGTAAAATGTTAGAAGCTAGATGGTAAAAGCGAAAAACTTTAACCACAAAGCACACAAAGTTTTTTATACATACGGAATCTTATAAAAACGCAAAGTTCGCAAAGCTATATATTGAACCAGCTTTGTGAAAAACCTTTTGCGTTCTTTGTGTTAAAAAATCTCATTTCAAAACCTGAAACCAGAAACAAAAAAACCTGAAACGAAATTTTACTTATCCTCAGGCTTATTATTCGCTTTATGAAAGTTTTTAGACTTCTTTGGATATTTATCGTAACTAATATCGCTCGGATTTTCAATCACAGATTTAATGGTAATCAAATCACCTATAGTATGATTAGCAGTCACTAATTTATAATCTAAAAGATATTCACCACAAAAATAATTATTGTTTTCATCTTTTTCTATAATGCCCGTATAAACTCCTTTTTGCAGCATTTTTTCGTGTGAACCTTTAGACATGACTTTTTTATTTAAAATTGAAGCAGCAAAGTTAATCATTTATTGTTTGGTTTGGGGAGTTGGCAACAATCTGAGTATATTTGCACATGCAAAAAAACTTTAAGCCACATCCTAATTCATTCAAAAATACATTTTGTGTTTTTTATGAAGTGTTGGCAAATGAAATTGAAGGCTTAAAAAAACAGTTTGAAAGCAAAGCAGGAAGTACCTATTATTATACCGAAGCCGGAATGTACCGCGTTTCCAATCATTGGGGAAGATTAGCAAACAGCAAATGGCGTTTAATTGCGATGGAACCGGAAACGCCGCTGAAAACAAAAATTGGTTTTGCAGCCTGGAATGAATTTTATTCCGATAATGCCGAAGAAAAACTATATTATATCGAAGCTGATTTTGATAATAATACCGCAACATATCAGCATAAAAAGAATCCTGATTATGATGGAAAAGCCGTTTTGAGAACCAGTTTTGAAACCACAAAACGAATCAAACAAATCAGGAATTTACAGCAATTAACTTCATGGGCAAAACATTTTGATTATGATAATATTGATGATTTGAGAAAACAAATTATCAACGAATTGATTTTTACCGAGAAAACTTTAGAAGAAATTAAAAGAGAAATATAATGGGACGCAACAACGAACGAAATATCAAAAAGCATAATGATAAATTGCACAAAGCCCAGAATAAAGTAAAACAGGCCGAAATTGCACGTAAAGAAAAACTAAAGGAAATCATTAAAAAATTCAACGAAGACAAAAAAGAAGAATAAAAAAGTTTCAGGTTTTATTAGTTTCAGGTTTCAAGTTGTGCGCAACGTACGTAACCTGAAACCTGAAACCTGAAACCTGAAACTTGAACCCTGAAACAAAAAACAACAATACATATAAATATGAAATTTGAAGATTTAAAAATAAAAGTGCAGGAAATTATCGATTTGATAGCTGCAAAAGAAGATAGAGAAGCCAATAATAAACTGCTTGAAGTAAGTGATACTTTAGACGAAATGCTGGATCATGCCGAAGAAGATGAAGAATTAAGAGAAATTAGCAGATATCAGGTTTTGTTAAATCAGCTGCATGTAAAAATCAACGGCGAAGAACAAGTTGATGGAGAATAAAAAGTGTTTTTGCGATACAGGTTTATTATTTCAGGATTGCTGCGGATTATACCTTGAAAACAATCAAAAAGCGCCAACAGCTTTAGCTTTAATGCGTTCGAGATATTCAGCTTATGTAATGCATAATGCCGATTATCTTTTAGAAACCACTTATGTTTCAGAAAGACAATATTATTCAAAAGAAGAAATTTTAAACTGGGCAACAAGTAATAAATGGCAAAAATTGAAAATTTTAAGTTTTACTAAAAATACAGTTGAATTTAAAGCCCATTTTTTAGATGCAAATAATAAATCACAGATACATTATGAATTTTCGACTTTTAAATCCGAAAATAATCAATGGTTTTACCTGGACGGAAAGTTTGAATAATTAGTATACTTCTGCCTAATTTTGGTTCTTTTTATGCAAATTTTTTAACTAAAAATTAATAAACGTTTCTTTTTTCGTAATTCTAAAATAACGTAATTTTAGAATTATGAAAAACGAATTTAAAAAAGGTTTTTATTTTAAGACATACGAAGCCCCGTTTCAGTCTCCGTTTGAAAAGCTTTTTGGTATTTTTAAAGAGCTCATCACCCATACTTCGGGCGATTTCGATGAGGCTATAGACTGGCTTCGGGAGTTGGATAAAGAATATAAACTTACCGACGAAAACTACACAATCGATGATTTTATCGAAGATTTAAAAAAGAAAGGTTACATAAAAGACGAGGTTAAAGAAGATGGAACTGATGGTTTTGGTATCACAGCTAAAACAGAACGTGCCATTAGACAACAAGCCTTAGATCAAATTTTCGGAAATTTAAAGCGTTCCGGAAACGGAAATCACAAAACAAAACATGCCGGAAATGGAGATGAACATACCGGAGAATTTCGTGAGTTTAATTTTGGCGATGGTTTAGAGCGTATTTCCTTAACCGAAAGTTTGCGAAATGCACAAGTTAATAACGGCGTAGAAAGTTTCATGCTTACCGAAAATGATTTGGTTGTAGAAGAAACGCAATACAAAGCCCAAATGAGTACCGTTTTGATGATCGACATCAGCCACAGTATGATTTTGTATGGCGAAGACCGAATTACGCCTGCCAAAAAAGTAGCGATGGCTTTAGCCGAATTAATCACAACCCGTTATCCAAAAGACACACTTGATATTTTGGTTTTTGGAAACGATGCATGGACAATTCCAATTAAAGATTTACCGTATCTGCAAGTTGGTCCATACCACACCAATACAGTTGCAGGTTTACAATTGGCGATGGATATTTTACGCAGAAAGCGAAATACCAACAAACAGATTTTTATGATTACCGACGGAAAACCAAGCTGCGTACGTGAACGCGATGGTTCTTATTATATGAATAGTAATGGTCTCGACGAATATATTGTAGACAAATGTTATACGCAGGCACAGCAAGCCAGAAAATTGCACATACCCATTACGACTTTTATGATTGCAAACGATCCGTATTTGCAGCGTTTTGTAAATCATTTTACAGAAGCCAATCAGGGAAAAGCATTTTACACCGGACTTAAAGGTTTGGGCGAAATGATTTTTGAAGATTATGAAACGAATAGGAAGAAGAGAGTTCGTTAATAAATTCAAAGTTGCAAAGGTTCAGAGGAACAAAAGTTTCAGCTGTCACGCTGAGCGTCCAGATCCCGAAGCTTCGGGACGGGAGAAGTGCTCGTTTAATGAAGGTTTTTAACAACACAATAAAAAATAATTGAATTTTTAAACTATTAAATCTTTCAATTTTTAAACAAATAATATGAAAATAGAAAACATAAATACACTTGGTCAATTAAAAGCCGCAGGATATAAAACTACAAGTATTAAAGATGAATTGCGAAATAATTTGCGTGAAAAAATAAAATCGGGAGCACCGGTTTTTGAAGGCGTTCATGGTTTCGAAAATACCGTAATTCCGGAGTTAGAGCGCGCTATTTTATCACGCCATAATATTAATTTGTTAGGACTTCGCGGTCAGGCAAAAACACGTTTGGCGCGCAAAATGGTCGAATTGCTGGATGAATATATTCCGTTTGTTTCAGGTTCAGAAATTAATGACGATCCGTTAAATCCGATTTCACGTTTTGCAAAAGATCTTATTGCAGAAAAAGGAGACGAAACACCAATTTCTTGGTTACACAGAAACGAACGTTTCTTCGAAAAACTGGCAACACCAGATGTTACCGTTGCTGATTTAATTGGAGATGTTGACCCAATAAAAGCGGCGAATTTAAAATTATCTTATGCAGATGATCGCGTAATTCACTTCGGAATGATTCCCAGAGCGAACCGATCTATTTTTGTGATCAACGAATTACCTGATTTGCAAGCCAGAATTCAGGTTGCATTGTTTAATATATTGCAGGAAGGCGATATTCAAATTAGAGGTTTCAAATTGAGAATGCCGCTGGATATGCAATTTATTTTTACTGCAAACCCGGAAGATTATACAAACAGAGGAAGTATAGTTACGCCTTTAAAAGACAGAATTGGTTCTCAAATTCTAACACATTATCCTGAAAGTGTAGCAATTGCGAGAACAATTACAGAACAGGAAGCGAAATTAGATAAAAATCAAAGTGATATTGTTTACGTACCAAGTCTGGCTCGTGACATTTTAGAACAAATTAGTTTTGAGGCACGCGACAGCGAATATATCGACAATAAAAGTGGTGTAAGTGCCAGAATGAGCATTACAGCTTTCGAAAACCTAATTAGTACAGCAGAACGCCGCGCTTTAAAAGCAGGAATTGATCAGACGACTTTGCGTTTATCTGATTTTATCGGAATTATTCCGGCCATTACAGGAAAAGTAGAGTTAGTTTATGAAGGAGAGCAGGAGGGAGCAGCTGCCGTTGCACAAAATTTAATAGGATCTGCAATTAGAACTTTATTCCCTACGCTTTTGCCAAAAATAGAAAAACTGGAAAAACCGGGAGAAAAAACACCATATTCTGATTTGATCGAATGGTTTTTTGCCGAAAGCGGTTTCGAATTATTAGACGATGCCAGTGATTCAGAATATCAGGAAATTCTGAATGAAATAACACCATTAGATATTCTGGTGAAAAAATACCAGCCTGAATTAGACAAAGAAGATAAATATTTTTTCAAAGAATTTATTTTATGGGGATTGGTAGAATACAAAAAATTAAGCAAAGACCGCTTCGCGCAAGGACACCAGTTTAAAGATATGTACGGAAGTTATATTAGTAAATTGTAAGTTCTCATAGTAGTTGTCATTTCGACCGAAGGGAGAAATCACACCAGAAACTCCGCAATCAAAATCGTCAATCTTTGTCGAGTTACGTGTGTGATTTCTCCCTTCGGTCGAAATGACAATAATAAACCCATTCCCATTTTTAATTAAACTACCTTGCTACGTTGACTGCAATTGTAGTTTTCCCAAAACAAAAATGGAAGATAGTTTCGAAGATTTGATTGCAAGTTATTTGGAGAATAAAGTTGGAATATCAGAACATTTTTTAAGTCCTGAACTGGCAAATCACTTAAAGCAAAATTTGCTTGATTTAAACGAGAAAAGTTTATTGCTCGCAGCCGGAATTGGCAATTCTGAGAAACCCTCTTATGATGGCGCAATTAGAAGCGATTCTATATATTGGCTTGATAAAAAGCATAATAATGTTTTCGAAAATGATTTTTTTGATAAAATAGACGCCTTCATATTATACTTAAATGAAAGCTGTTATACCGGAATTACAGGTTATGAATTTCATTATGCACTTTACGAAAAAGGTGATTTTTATCTAAAACATTTAGACCAATTCAAAAATAATCCAAGCAGAAAATACTCGATGATCAGTTATTTAAACAGTAATTGGCAAGAATCTGACGGAGGAGAATTAATGATTCATCAGGAAAATAACAACCAGAAAATTGCGCCCACCCAAGGCAAAACTGTTTTCTTTAAAAGTAACGAATTAGTTCATGAGGTTTTAGTTACACAAAATACCAGAATGAGTATTACAGGCTGGTTAAAGAGCGATTAATACGTTTTTTTTGAAAGTATAAAACAGATAAACCTTATTTTTGCAATCAAAATGTAATAATATGTTATTTCTTGTTTTAAGTATTCTTTGTAGCGTAACTGTTGGTGTAATTTTTAAAATAACCCGAAAGTATAATAGCAGTCCAATTCAAATTGTAGCTTTTAATTATGTATTTGCCTTGCTGCTTTGCTATTTTACGTTTAGTCCCGATATTTCTGCAATAGACTCAAAAGCTCCGTGGAATATTTATCTTGCGGTAGGTGTTTTATTACCTGTCATTTTTCTGTTTTTGATTGCTTCCATAAAACATATGGGAATCGTAAAAACAGATGCTGCACAACGATTATCACTTTTTATTCCCATACTTGCCGCTTGGTTTATCTTTAAAGAAGAATTCAATACTTATAAAGTTCTGGGAATCATAATTGGCTTTTTAGCCTTGTTATTCATCTTAAAAAAACAATCAGAAAATAAAGAAAACAAATGGATTTATCCGGCTGTGGTTTTAGTAGGTTTCGGATTAATCGATATCCTTTTTAAGCAAATTGCACTTTACACCAATTTGCCGTACACAACTTCTTTATTTATTGTCTTTGATATTTCGCTTGCAATTTCCCTGCTTATTGTGGTTTACGAAGTTGCTTTGAAAAAAGTAAAATTAGAACTTAAAAACATCTTTTTCGGAGGTTTGGTCGGACTTTTTAATTTCGGAAATATCTTGTTTTACCTAAAAGCACACAAAGCATTTTCAGAAAATCCGTCGACCGTTTTTGCTGGAATGAATATGGGCGTTATCATTTTAGGAAGCCTTGTTGGTCTGCTTTTTTTCAAGGAAAAACTATCCAAAATTAACTTCATCGGCATCTTTTTAGCCTTAATTGCCATTGTTTTGATTGTGATTTCTCAATTTAGGTAAATTTTTTTCGTAGCTTAATTCGTTAATTTACAGGCGATTTTGAGTTAAGTTTTATAATAATAAAAATAAACTCGACTAATTCTATAGAATTTATAAATTATATTTATAAATTTGCCATAACAATGAGAAACTATAGTCGAAATATCATTCAGGTCATGTGCAGCATCACGATGTGTTGCATGATAGATTCTGCAATGAAATGGCGTTAATAGAAAATGGACTTGTTAGTTATTTTTTTTTTAGCCTTTCATGCACCATGAAAGGCTTTTTTTAGAACTATTAAAAAATCAATAAAATGAGATCAAATAGAAATACCAATATAATGATGCAATGCTGTCGGATTAAAATTCCGTGTTGTAGACAAATTAATTGTTTACAATAACAATTCTCTTGTTTAAAGAGACTCAGGTAAAATTCTAAATTAAAAAAATAACCCCAATTAAAAAATATAAAAATGAGTGCAGAAATAATTAAACAGAATCCCTTTCAATCCATGATTGATCGCTTTAATATCGCCGCCGATATTTTAAATCTTGATGAATCAATCAGGCAGAAATTGCAAAGGCCGGAAAAACAAATAGTCGTTAATTTTTCTATTGTTTTGGATAATGGAAACGTACAAAACTTCGAAGGATATCGTGTCATTCACAATACAGCTTTAGGCCCGTCAAAAGGTGGAATACGTTATGATAATGCCGTAAATCTTGACGAGGTAAAAGCATTGGCAGCCTGGATGACCTGGAAATCTGCTGTAACCGGAATTCCGTTTGGAGGAGCAAAAGGCGGTATTATTTGTGATCCGAAAACACTTTCTAAAACAGAATTAGAGAAAATAACAAGAGCGTATACAAAAGCTTTATCAGATATTTTTGGACCTGAAAAAGACGTTCCTGCGCCGGATATGGGAACCGGACCAGACGAAATGGGCTGGTTAATGGATGAATTTTCATTAGTTCACGGTAAACCAATTCATGCCGTAGTAACCGGAAAACATTTGCATTCTGGAGGTTCTTTAGGCAGAGTAGAAGCAACTGGAAGAGGCGTAAGCATTATTACACTTTTGGCACTTCAAAAATTAAAACTTAGACCTGCAAGATCCACAGCTGCTATTCAGGGATTTGGAAATGTAGGATTGCATTCGGCTCTATTTTTATATGAAAAAGGATTAAAGATAGTCGCAGTCAGTGATGTTTCTGAAGCCTTTTATAACCCTGAAGGATTGAATATTCCGGAGCTGATTTTGTATTATAATCTGAATAATAAAAGCATTAAAGGCTATCCAAATTCTGTCGCTATAAAACACGAAGATTTATTGCTTTTAGAAGTTGATGTATTGATTCCGGCTGCAAAAGAAGATGTTATTACGCAAAAAAATGCAAATGATATTAGAGCTAAAATAATTATAGAAGCAGCAAACGGCCCGGTTTCTTCTGATGCTGATAAAATATTGCATGACAATAATGTTTTGGTTGTTCCTGATATTTTGGCAAATGCGGGCGGAGTTACGGTTTCGTATTTCGAATGGCTTCAGAATTCGCTTTTAGAATCGTGGAGAATTCACCAAATCAATACAAGATTAGAAGATATTTTAGAAAAAGGTTTTGAAACTGTTTTCAGAATTGCGGCAAAACACAATGTAACGCCACGTATTGCTGCCTATATTATTGCTTTGCAAAAAGTAGCCGATACACAATCTGTAAAAGAAGTGGCACTAGATACGCCTAAATTCAAACAGAATTAAAATTTGTTAAGCTGAATAAATATTAAACACATAGAAACATAGAAACTCTCACACATAGCTATGTTTGTTAATGCAAGTGAAACGCCTTTTTTGAGTTCATAAATCTATGATTCTATGTGTTAAAAAATAAATTACATACAACAGGTTAAATCGATTTTGATACTTGTATTATAAATCAAAAAAGTAATTTTTAAAAATGGAACATATTAATTTTCTTGCGTTTGCGATGCCGGCGTTTTTCCTTTTTTTATTTTTAGAATATAAACTGGCACAGCACAAAAAAAGACCGGAAATTTTCAATTACGAAAGCTCTGTTTCGAACATTAGTATTGGCATTGCAGAAAGATTAATTAACCTGTTTATTGCCGCAAGTTTTTATCAGTTGTATTATTTGATATATGATAATTACCGAATTTTGGATATTCCCAGTAATGTATTTGTTTGGTTTGCCTTA
Source organism: Flavobacterium sp. N1736 (assembly GCF_025947065.1). Taxonomy (NCBI): domain Bacteria; kingdom Pseudomonadati; phylum Bacteroidota; class Flavobacteriia; order Flavobacteriales; family Flavobacteriaceae; genus Flavobacterium; species Flavobacterium sp. N1736. The sequence goes on along the minus strand of NZ_CP109994.1, from coordinate 1,941,420 downwards.
ATTCTCGCCACAGATTTTGTCTGGTATTGGTATCACAGATTAGGTCACGAAGTCAACTTTTTTTGGGCAGCGCATATAGTACATCATCACAGCGAAGAATTTAATTTTACAGCTGCCGCCAGAATCACCACTTTTCAGGCCATTGTCAGAACCGGATTTTGGTGCGTTTTACCCTTTATTGGTTTTCATCCCACAATGGTAATCACAATGCTGATTGTGCATGGCGCATATTCCTTTTTCACGCATACACAGCTTATTGGCAAAATAAAATGGCTCGAATATGTTTTTGTAACGCCATCAATTCACGGCGTTCATCACGCATCTGACGAGAAATATCTCGATAAAAATTACGGCGATATGTTTACTTTTTGGGATCGTATTTTTGGAACTTTTCAGGAAGAAGAAGAAAAACCAAAATACGGATTAACGCATCCGCTAAAAAGTTATAGTTTCCTTTGGCAGCACTTTCATTATTACTTTGAAATTTTCGAATTATGGAAACGTTCCTCAGGATTTAAAGCCAAATGGAAAGCCATTTTTGGAAGTCCGGCGCATATGGATCAGGATATTCGTCCCGTATTAGAAAAACGATTTTTGCAGGATAAAAGTAATCCGCATCAAAGACTTCGATTTCGAAATTACCTTTATATTCAATTAGGAATCTGTACTTTATTTCTAACTGTTTTCACCTATTATTTTGATCTTTTAGATCTTTTTGATAAGGTTTTTGTTTTGTTATTTATTCTCATAACATTAATTAATTGCGGCGCTTTATTAGAACAGCGAAAATGGATGTATTATCTCGAATATGGACGCATTTTTATTGTAACAACGTACTTTTTATATGAAGAAGATTTAACTTCATTCCTGTTTATTCCGCTGGCAATTATGATTTTTGCAGAGCAATTATTCTCCCTCAGCAAACGATATCAAAACGTAATACTTCAATTGGAAACTTCAGAATAAAAATCTTTCGTTTTTCTTTCCTGCAAGGTTTTCAAAACCTTGTAGGTATGTGTTCTCAAAGTTTAGAACCTAAAATATAATACCTACAAGGTTTTGAAAACCTTGCAGGAAGGATGACGGACAGAAATTTAAATCGTTTTAATCGCCATAATCTTCTCCTCAAAAGTATCTTTAAAATCTGATTTGCTTTTAATTCTGGTTTTGTACGTGTAGATTGTAGCCACAGAAAGTTCCAGAAATTCCGCCATTTGGCTGCTGTCCTGAATCCCTAATCTATACAAGGCAAAAATGCGGAGTTCAGTATTTAAAAGTTCTCCTTTTTTTACAAGACATTTATGATCATTGGGAAACAAATGATTAAAATCCGTCACAAAAGTGGGGAATAATTTCAGAAAGATTTCATCAAATTGGTGAAATAGATTTTCGCGTTCTTCCTTTACATTATAGCGTTTTAAACTCGCAATAACTTCATCGGTTTTCTTCGTAATAATTTTATGAAGCGTACTTTTTTGAATATGATCTATCTTATTAATAAACGCCGAAGTTGCTTTAATAAAATACGTAATATATTCTTCCTTAATTGCATTTGCTTCGCTTAAACTCACATTCATTTCCTGCAATTGTGCATACGACGAAGCCATTATTTTTCGGGCTTTATTCTTTTCTTTTAATTGTTTGAAAATGATAATCAGAAACAAAATAATAATAAAAGTCAGAATCGTTAACAGAATAATAATTCTTTCGAGTTTGTCATTTTTATCTTTTACATTATTCAATTGTGCTTTTTCGATAATAGGCAAAATCGACGAAATTTCAATTTTTCGATGTCTTGCATTATAAAAAGTAGCGTCGTCCATCGCAATATTTATATACTCATTTGCCTTGTCGAGATACCCCATTTTAAAGAGTTCGTTGGCGAGATTTCGCAAAGCAACCGTTTCTTTCGTTGCATTTTTCACATCGGCAATAGCCGCGAGAGCGAGATAATAAATGGCTTTTTTGGTATATCCTCTTTCCGAATAAATATAACCCAGACTCGAAGTAGCGATTCCGTAATAATCCGGCGGTAAATTATAGTTGTTAATCCAGTAACTAAACGCAAATTCGGCACCGCGCCAATCTTGCTGTTTCAGACGTTTTAAACTTTCGGCAGCCCAATATTCATTGCTGTTCGTGCCAATTAATTCCAAAGCTTTTTTCAGGAAATGATTTCCCTGCTGCACATAATGAATATTAAAACGCTGATCTTTATTATAATCGGCAAGATCATAATAAGCGCGCGCCTTTATGGAGTAATATTCGAATTTATTTTTCTGGTCGAGTTTCTGGTCGTCAATAACATTTAGCGTATCAATCGCTTCTTTAAACAATCCGGAGGAGAGCAAAACGAAACCTTCCTTGATTCGGCTTTTAGCCAAAAACTTTGGGTCTTTTAAAACAATGGCCTTGATTTTTGCTTCTTCAAGATAATAATAAGCTGAGTCGTATTTGAAAGATTTATATTCATCAAACAACGACATATAAGAATTATACAATTGTTCATTATTCTGGCTTAAAGTAAATTTTGAAACGTCTTTTTTTAAAGCTGCAATTTTATGATATTTCTTTTTTAAGTAAACTTCTTTTTTAAGAAGCACTTTATCTAATTCTTCCAGAACAGGATTTGTCTCTTTCGCAGCCAGAGAAAAACCTGCAATAAAAAAATACAGAATCAATATTCTTCGCATGGTTTTGTTTTGGTTAGGGTAAAAGTTAGTTTTTTGATTTGTGAGTTAATTCATTATTAGTTAGAAAAATACTTTGAAACGCTGCTGATTGGGCAACTTTAAATTTAGCATTTTCATTTGTAAATACATTTAAAAAAGTGTGATTTAGGTAGTCAAATCACTTCTAAATGTTAAAAGTAGTCTAATAATTTGCAATTATACAATAAAAAGCATTGATATATATGTATAGTGAAAAAAATATCGACTAAAATTTTCATATTGTCATTATTACCATTATTTATTTGCTTATTTTGATCTAAACAACGTCTTGATTTTTACAAATATAAAAATAATTTAAAACATTGATTATCAATTAATTGATTAATAATTGTTTGGATATTTATCTTGATTTTCATCAGATATTTTTTTTTAGATTTATTTAACATCTAGTTTCGTTCTGTCTTTACGGAGACAAAAAACTAACAAAACAAACCACAAATTTATGAGATGTAAAAGTATTTATTGGTTAGCTGTTATTATGTGTTTCATGACCCTTAGTTGTGATAATACAGAAGACGGAAGCTACGTTGATCCGATTACCCTTTATGAGAAAGTAAACGGAAATTGGGGATTAACAAATTTGAAAATGGTTGATGAATCTGCTAAAGCAAATGCCATCGAACCGAGTGAACAAAACTTGAGTACGTATTTTAACTACGAAGATTTTAAAATCAAATTCAACGTAGATGAAAAAATGAATCCAACAAGTTATGAAGTTCTGGGAAATGTACCTCCATTATTTGCTCCAACAGGATTTTGGAGATTAAGCTCCGATTTTCAGCCAACTAACGCAAGCGGTCCGGTACGAATTTATTTGTACAGCGACGCTCAGAAAACGCAAAAAACAGACGAACTCAGACTTACTTCAGTTCCTGGAAACAATGACGAAATGGAACTTCAATTGGTGCATTCTTCTGGCGGAATTGCATTTGTGTCTTATGTATTCAAATTAACTGCTATTAACTAAAAGCAACATGAAAAAATTTATATATACAATTTTACTAGCCCTTTTGATGGCTCCTAATTTTATGCAGGCGCAAGAAGCCGCAGGAGCTGTTGGGCCAATATCATCATTTCCGGTAGTATACAAATATGATGAGCAGGTAACGTGGTATTTTGATATGTCAGGATCCACATTTGCCGAAAATGAAGACCTTTATATCTGGATTTGGTCGCCATCAGAACCGGATGCGGGCAATTGGGAAAACTCTTCTGATTTTGCAAAATTACATTACGAAGGCGACAAAATCTGGAGTTTTACTTTAACACCAACCGTTTATTTCTCCAAAACTCCGGCAGAAATTGCAGCAAGCGCAGGATTTTGGTTTCGTTTAAAAAACAAAAACGGATCGAAACAAAGTGATGTTGCAAGTATTGCGTACACCGATTTTTCTTCATTTTATACGGCAAATGAGTTAATCAGAGCCTATCCAACAAAACCAACTTTAGATAAACCGGTAAGCATTTTATTTAATGCCAATCTTGCTCCGGGGTTTGCAGGCGCAACAAGCGTGCACATGCATAGCGGATTGAACAATTGGGATATCCAGCAAATGTATGAAGCGGCGAAACCGGATATTGCAGAAAAAACAAAACTTAAAGATTTAGGAAACGGTTTTTATAAAATGGATTTAGTTCCAAAAACCTACTACAATGCACCAGACGGTTATGTGATGGAAAACTTAGTTTTTTTGATGGTAAAAGACAACTGGGCAGGAACAATTCCGGATCAGGTTTTATACGCAGGAGCTTATGAGCCGCCACCACCGCCGGTATTTGGGTTTTTTCCTTTACAAATTAGCCAAAAAGATTTTCTGGGTATTTACAGAAAAAATAACGAACCGGGCGTAAACAAATTAATCTACACGATTACCGCAGGAAGCAAAGTAATTGCGGGCGAGTTTACAGGCGGAGTTGCTGAAATAAAAGGATTTGTCAATTTGGTTTCAGAGCTTCAGGGAATTCCGAATTTAAATGAAATTCATGTTTTGGTAAAAGACAATAAAGACAAAACAATTTCGGATACAACGATTCCGCTTAAAACTTTAGACAAATAATCACTATCAAACCAAACACCAATTCTAATGAATAGTAGTAAAAATAAAAAAATAGTCCTGCATCAAATGTGGACTACTAAATCGGTGGTATTCATGATTTTCATGCTTTTCCTTTCGGCAGGAATATTTGCGCAGGGAAAAAAGAAAGTATCAGGTACCGTTTATGACAATACAGGAAGTGTTTTGCCGGGCGCTTCGGTAATTGAAGTGGGCACAAAAAACGCAACCACTACAGATTTTGACGGAAAATTTTCGCTGGATGTAGCCGTAGGAGGTGCCATCGAAGTATCTTTTATAGGAGCAACAACTCAGAAAGTTCAAATCACATCGGCATCTTCAAATATTGATGTTCGTTTGCAAAATGACGGCTATCAGCTTGCAGAAGTTCAGGTCGTTTCTGTGGGATACGGAACGCAAAAAAAATCAGATTTAACCGGAGCCATTTCGACCGTTAATGCAGACGATTTGGTAAAAGGAACAATTTCTTCTACAGAACAGGTTTTGCAGGGAAAAGTGGCGGGATTAAATGTTATTCGCCCTTCTGGAGATCCTGCGGCAGGTTCTACCTTACGCTTGCGCGGAGGAACATCATTAACAGCAAGCAACAGTCCGCTTATTGTAGTTGACGGAATTGCGGGTGTAGATATCAATGTGGTTCAGCCTTCGGATATTAAATCTGTAGACATTCTTAAAGATGCTTCGGCGACAGCCATATATGGTTCAAGAGGTGCAAACGGAGTTATTATTATTACCACAAAATCTGGAACAAAAGGAGTTTCTGTTACCTACAGCGGTTTATCAAGTGTAGGTTATGTGGCTGATAATTTAGATCTTTTATCGGCAAATCAATGGAGAAGTTATGTGCGCCAAACCGGAAATATGGACGCAGTTGATTACGGCGGAAATACAAACTGGCAAAAAGAAACAGAACAAGTTGCTATTTCGCAATCACATACTTTAAGCATCAATTCAGGAAAAACAGACAGCGGTTTCAGAGCGTCACTTTCGTACTTAAACAATGAAGGCGTTATTAAAACAAGCGGTTTGGAAAGAATTAGCGGTAACGTAAGTGCGTATCAATATCTTGGCGATAATAAAGCGGTAAAATTTGATATGGGTTTATTTGCCAATATCGATAAATGGCATCCAATTGATTACAGAATTTTTGAGCGTACTTATAACCTCAATCCAACAATTCCGGTGTATGATGCAAACGGAAATTTTTCTTCGGTAGGAGGAAATATCTACGAAAATCCGGTTGAAATTTTAACCAACAGAACGGTAGATAATGAAAGACACAGACTTTTGGGATATTTTAAAACTGAGGTTAAATTTTTGAATGATTTCCTGGCAGTTGCCAATATTTCATTAGAACATAATGCAATGCAGGGAAGTACTTATAAACCTTCATACGCAGTTTTGGAAGGAAGAACTGAGGGCGGTTATGCACAAAAAACGTATGCAGAATACACAAATGCACAAGGCGAATTGTATGTAAATTATACTAAAGTTATTGATAAACATAATATTAGCGCGCTTGCAGGATATTCATATCTGGAGAATATTTATGAAGGTTTTGGTGCACAAAGAAGCGGTTTTGTAACCGATGCTTTTAGCTACAACAATTTAGGCGCAGGTTACAATTATCGTTTGGGCGACGTATATTCATACAAAGGAAAATCGAATTTAGTTTCGTTTTATGCGCGTGCGAATTATGGTTACGACGGAAAATATTTATTGACAGGAACAGTGAGACGTGACGGTTCAAGCCGTTTTGGAGAAAATAATAAATGGGGAACTTTCCCGTCTGCATCGGCGGCGTGGAGAATTTCTAACGAAGATTTTATGTCTTCTAGCAAAGACTGGCTTGGCAATTTAAAACTAAGAGTGGGTTGGGGAATTACAGGTAATCAGGACGGAATTGGTGAATACAAATCGCTTTCGATTTTAGGAGTTGGAAACGATAGTTACTACGATCCGGTTACGCAAACGTGGAGTTTGGCTTATTCGCCAAAACAAAACCCAAATCCTGATTTAAAATGGGAATCGACAGAACAGGTAAACATTGGTATAGACTTTAGTTTATTTAATAGAATAACAGGTTCATTCGAATGGTATTCTAAAACGACAAGAGATTTATTATATACGTATGAAGTGCCGCAACCGCCCTATTTAGTGGGAACAATGCTGGCAAACGTAGGCGAAATGTCAAACAAAGGAGTAGAGCTTACGCTGAATGCAGACATTGTAAAAGGAGATAAATTTACCTGGGATGCGAATTTGACTTTGGGGCACAACGTTCAAAAAATCGAAAAACTGTCAAATCCCACTTATAAAACAGATGTAATTTACAGCGGATCATTACACGGATTAGCGGGTATGTCAGGACAATATTCTCAAATTATTGCCGAAGGATATCCGGTTGGAACTTTCTGGGGTTTTGAAAGTGCAGGACTTGGCGACGATGGAAAAATGTTATACTACAACGCGGCCGGAGATAAAGTGCTGGACAATGTTTTGGTAGATGCTGATAAAAGAGATTTAGGAAACATTCAGCCTGATTTGACTTTGGGTATTGGAATGAATTTTACGTACGGAAATTTTGATTTAGGAATTTCAGGTTACGGAATGTTTGGTCAAAAAGCGTTGAATGCAACAAACATGATGTTAAACGATCCAAACAGATTACCGGCTTTTAATGTTCCGGATGATTTCTTGGGAAGCGGCATTACATCGGCACCAAAATACTCAAGTTATTGGATCGAAGACGCTTCTTTCTTCAGACTTCAAACTGTTTCTGTTGGATATACATTGCCATTGAAATTAAAAGGTTCAAAATTAAGAATGTATTTAATGGGAGAAAATCTTGCTGTATTTACAAAATATAAAGGCGTAGATCCTGAAATTGGTTTAAATGCTCAGGACGGAATCAATCAAACGGGAGTAATGGATCAAACCGGACTTGCAGCGCCTGGAATTGACAGATATAACAATTATCCCAGACCAACAACGATTTCTGTTGGATTAAATTTCACGTTTAATAATTAAGCGAATTAACTCAAAAATATAAAAAATGAAAATCAAAATAACAGCAGCAATATTGATGAGCATGTTTTTTGCCATATCATGTACAAATTTAAACGAAGATTTGTACGATAGAGTAGAAGACGGAAACTTCGGAAATACTCCAAAAGAAATTGATGCATTAGTTGGTGGCGCTTATTCTTCGTTAAGAGGATTTGCAGACGGAATATCGAATAATTACCCAACGTGCGAATATGTTTTCTTTTTAAATGAAACCGTTTCAGATGAAGCCACAATTCCAACAAGAGGAACAAACTGGTACGATGGCGGACAATATCAGGATGCGCAAAAACATACCTGGAAAGCAGACAATCGTATGATACTTTCGGCATGGCGTTACAATTATACCGGAATCGCCAAGATTAATTCGATCATTTATCAAATCGATAAATCGTCATTGACAGATCAGGCAAAAGCACCAATTTATGCCGAATTAAAAGCGTTGAGAGCGTATTACTATTACAATCTTTTGGATTTATTCGGCAATGTGCCAATCGTAGTAAACTTTGAAGATACTTCGCTGCCATCAAATTCTACCAGAAAACAAGTGTATGATTTTGTGGAAAAAGAATTAACAGATGCGCTTCCGTATTTAACTTCAAATGTGGTGTATTCTAAATTCACAAAAAATGTTGCCTATTCCTTATTGGCAAGATTGTATTTAAATTCAGATGCATTTATTGGAACGCCGCGTTGGCAGGATTGTATTAACATGTGCCAAAAAGTTACGGGTTATACATTAGCGCCCGATTTCTTCGCCAATTTTGCCACACAAAATGAAAAATCACCCGAGATTATTTTTGCAATTCCGTACGATTCAAAAGCAGGAACAGTAGGAAATTATATGAGTTCAATGTCTTGCCATTATCTGCACAAATTAACGATTTCTCCAATTGGCGATTATCCGTGGAGCGCGAACGGAATGTGTGCTCAACCAGGTGTTTACTCCGCATTTGCAGATACAGATAAAAGAAAAAAATGTATGGTGGCGGGAGATCAGATCAATTTGGCAACCGGACAGGTTATTATGATGGATAACGGAGAACCTTTAACCTATACAGAAGCCGTTACAAGTGTTGCCGATGCCAAAGAAAATGAAGGTGTTCGTTTAGGAAAATACGAAATGAAAGCCGGAGAAATGTGGGAACGCGATCACGATTTAGTAGTAATTCGTTATGCCGAAATTTTAATGATGCAAGCCGAATGTTACGTTCGTTTAGGGTCTGCAGATTTGGCAAAACCATTTCTACAGCAAATTGCAACGCGTGCCGGAACCGAATTACCGGCAACAATCGATCTTCATTTTATCGATCAGGAATTGCTTAGAGAATTTACTTTTGAAGGAAGAAGAAGAACAGATAACATCCGTTTTGGAACATTCTTCGATTCATGGTGGGAAAAAGGACCAACAGAACAATACAGAGCAATTTTTCCAATTCCGAGCACCGTTATGACAACAAATAAAAACCTGATACAGAATCCTGGATATCCTGTAAACTAGATTCTTGAATGTCAGTCTTCCATGTTGGTTAGTCGTGGAAGGCTGACATATTTTATGTTTATTTCTGCCACAGATTAAAAGATTAAAAGGATTTTTTTCACGCAGATTTGGCAGATTATTTTTATCTGTAAGATCTGCATAAATCAATTTAATTCTGCGTGAAATAATTTTTTGCCACAGATTTTCAGATTAAAATGATTAAAAATATTTTTCCCGCAGATTTGGCAGATTTAGCAGATTATTTTTATCTGTAAGATCTGCATAAATCAATTTAATCTGCGTGAAATAATGATTATGAGTAAGTTTTAAATTAAGCTTTTAAATAAATCATTTTAATCAGTGGCAAAAAAAAAATCTGCTAAATCTGCGAGAGAAAATTTACGCCAAAGATTAGAGCATTTACGGGCAAAAAAATAAGAAGCAAAAAATAAACAAATATGAAAAGATATATCACATTATTGTTTTTTGGGATTATGAATGTTTTAGTCGCCGCCAGTTGCAGCAGCGATGACAAAGGTTCAGATAAACCTACAGAACCAGAAACAGTTGCGCCTGTTGCGATTGAAAAAACAAATAGCACCAAAATTTACGTGCACTACATGCCTTGGTTTGAAACCAATGAAAGCAGTGCCGACAAAAAATGGGGATATCACTGGACAATGGCAAACAAAAATCCGAACAATGTGGGCGCAAACAATCGCAGAGAAATTGCATCGTATTATTATCCCCTAATTGGACCTTACCATTCAGGCGATAAAAATGTGATAGAAAACCATTTATTACTAATGAAATATTCAGGAATCGATGGTGTTTTAATCGATTGGTACGGCACTTATGACGTTTATGATTATAGAATGGTAAAAGAAAACACAGAACAATTGATCGCAATGCTGGATAAAGTTGGTTTGGAATATGCCATAGTTTACGAAGACAGAGTCACTAAAAGTGCTGTCGACGCCGGAAAAGCCATCTCTGTAACCGCTGCTGCAAAAACCGATTTAGCTTATATGGAGAAAAATTATTTTGATGATGCAAATTATATCAAAGTAAACGGAAAACCATTGTTGCTAAACTTCGGGCCAATTATCCTGCAAACACCCGCTGAATGGACGAATGTTTTTAACACCATAACTACAAAACCTACTTTTATTACCCTTTGGGATCAATCTGTAGAAGCGGGCGCAAATGCTTCGGGAGAATATGCGTGGGTGTATAAAGACAATAGTTTTTTAACGAATTTTTATACCAATACAAAACCAAAACTTGCTATTGCAATAGGAAGCGCTTATCCCGGTTTTAAAGATTTTTATGCAGAAGGCGGAGGCGGAGCAGCCATTGGCTGGACCATAGAGCACAACAACGGGGTTACGCTTGATGAAACACTTTTGCTGGCTAAAAATGCAAACCTAAACTATTTACAATTAATTACATGGAATGACTTTGGTGAAGGAACTATGTTTGAACCAACGGTAGAATTTGGTTACACATACATCGAAAAAATAAAAACTTTTGCAGGTGTAAAAAATACCGAATCTGTTTTTCCTGAAATCAGTAAAATGTACAATTTAAGAATCGAAAAGAAAGGCAATGCCGATGCCCAGAAAAAATTAGATCAGGCGTTTAATTATTTTGTTTCGATGCAGCCCGCAAAGGCAAAACAATTAATAAATGAAATTAAATAAAGAGTTGTAATTAATACAATTAAATAATGAAAAACATAAAATATAGATACTGTCTGATTGTTTTTGCGTCGATATTAATTTACGCTTGCAGTGCTGGTACTAAAAAAACATACACAATAAATTCGCCTGGAAAAATCACCAAACTGGTTTTTGAATTAACAACTTCGGGGCAGCCGCAATACAGCTTTTCATCTAATGGAAAATCGGTAATAGAACCTTCTTTAATGGGGTTTGAATTTAAGGGAATCCAGAAAATGACAGAAGGTTTTGAAGTGGTTTCCACCGAAGAAAAAACGGCCGATGAAATCTGGGAACAGCCTTGGGGAGAATTCAAAAAAGTTCGTGATCATCACAGCGAATTAATTGTTCATCTGAAAGAATCAAAAGGAGAAGAACGTTTGGTTGATATTATTTTCAGGGTTTTTGATGATGGAGTAGGATTTCGCTATTTCTTTCCAAAACAGCCCCATTTAAACAAAGTAAAAATCGCTGATGAAGCAACTCAGTTTACTTTTAAATCAGAAAATGATGTTTGGTGGATTCCCGTACATCGCGAAAACAGTTATTATGAAAGTACGTATCGCAAAACGCCTGTTAGTAAAACAGATACCATAAATACACCTGCGACTTTTGAAACTAAAGAGAAATTATTTGTAGCGATTCACGAAGCCAATTTAACCGATTTTGCTTCGATGACATTATTAAAAACAAATAATAAACAATACAAAAGCGAATTAGTGCCGTGGGCTGATGGCGTAAAAGTATATGCCGAAACACCTTTTGCAACGCCTTGGAGAACCATTATTGTAGGTACAAATCCGGGAGATTTGGCAACTTCTACAATTATGCTGAATTTAAACGATCCGTCAAAAATTGAAGATCTTTCGTGGATAACGCCTTCAAAATATATTGGAATCTGGTGGGGAATGCATCTTGAAAAGTACACTTGGGGACAAGGAGAAAAACACGGTGCAACAACAAAAAACACGAAAGAATATATTGATTTTGCAGCAAAAAATGGTTTTGACGGTGTTCTTGTCGAAGGCTGGAACGAAGGTTGGGATGGCGACTGGACAGCTGACGGATCTGCATTTAGTTTTGTAAAACCATATCCTGATTTTAATCTGGAAGAAATTACAAAATATGCAGCCATTAAAAATGTTCGTTTAATTGGTCATCATGAAACAGCCGGAGCAACAAAAAACTACGAAAGTCAGCTTGAAGATGCTTTTAAACTGTATCAAAAAATGGGCGTAAATACTGTAAAAACAGGTTACGTAAACAAATATCTGGACAAAAAAGAGTGGCACGACAGCCAATACGGAGCGCGTCATTACAGAAAAGTAATGGAAACGGCAGCAAAGTATCACATTATGATCGACAATCATGAACCTATAAAAGGAACGGGCTTGCAGCGTACATATCCTAATTTTATGTCGCAGGAAGGCGGCAGAGGTCAGGAATACAACGCATGGTCTGTTGATGGCGGAAATACGCCGGAACATTTAACGACCTTGCCTTTTACAAGAATGCTTTCGGGACCGTTTGATTATACGCCGGGTAATTTCAATTTTGATTATAAAACGCCTTCAAATGCAAAAGTGCAAACGACTTTGGCAAATCAATTGGCGTTGTATGTCATTATTTTTAGTCCGTTGCAAATGGCCTCAGACTTGCCTGAAAACTATGAAGGAAAACCGGAGTTTCAGTTTGTAAAAGAAGTTCCGTGCAATTGGTCTCAAACAAAAGTTCTGGATTCTAAAATTGGAGAATACACCACAATTGCCCGCCAAGACTGGGACGAGAAAAACTGGTATTTAGGTTCTATTACAAACAAAGATGCCAGAGATCTTAAAGTAGCTTTATCTTTTTTGGATGCCGGAAAAGAATACGAAGCCGAAATGTATGCCGATGGAGCAGGAGCAAACTATAAAACAAATCCGTATCCGGTTGTGATTTCAAAACAAAAAGTAAATAGCAAAACAGTATTGGATATTAAACTCGCAGCTGGCGGAGGAACAGCTATAAAATTTTCTCCGGTACAGAAATAAGTTAGTTTAAGTTTATTTTGAGTTAAGTTTGAGCAATGAACCCGATATCTTTTAAAGAAGATGTCGGGTTTGTTTTTTTTGTAGTGCAGTATTCTTTTTTTTGTCATCCTGACGGAGGAAGGATCTCCGCAAGAAATTCTGCAAAGAAAATCGCCAATCTTTGTCGAGCTGCTTACGGAGATCCTTCCTCCGTCAGGATGACAAGATTGTGGATACTATATGTAGTAGCAAGTGAGATTGCTTCGTTCCTCGCAATGACATTAAATTAATGTTTATAAAGCTTAACGTGTTTTCCAAAAGCGTATGTTGCGGTGATGCTTGGGCCATTATATCCCCATTTAAAGAAACCGTTTAGTCTTGCTTTCTCGACATCGACTCTTATATTAAGACCGGTATATCCGGCTGTTAAACTAAAGTTTTTGTAAACATTATACAAAATAGACAAGTTATAACTCCATAAACGTCCGTCGACATCGTTGATTTTTATGGCAAAATAATTGGCGTTTGCATAAAGTCCTAATCTTTTTCCTAATACAAATTCTCCCCAAAGTCCAATATCAGGAAGTGGCGCTGTAAAATCAAAATCGTCTCTGTATTCAGCTGCTGCAGTTTCAGCTTCAAGCCTTAAACCAACATCGCCTAATAAAATGTGCGCTCCAATAAGTGCCCCGATTTCGTATTTGGGTTTTGATATAAAAGCATAACCATAAGTAATTCTATAGATTGCATTGTCCATAAAAGCAGAAACTGTGGCATTAACCGGGTAAGTATGATCTCCAAATTCAATTTCTTTTTGAAGCGTTTTAGTAGCTGTTCTTCTTAAATAAAAATATTCTGCGCCAAGTCTTGATCTTCTTGAAATTCTCCATTCAAAAGCTGCTGTAAAAGAGGTGGTGTTTTTATTAAATCCAAGATCTTTTTCAAAATCAATCATATTTCCAAAATCACCATTATTGCTGCCCACTTCTACCTGCGTATTATTTGAAGGAAAAAATGCTCCGGCTGTAAGTTTAAAACGTCTGGCATGCCAGGGTAATTCGTTGGCATCATAATCCTGAAGATCTTCGAAATTAGTATTATTAGTGTTATTTTGTGCAGTAGGTAAAGGGCTTTCTACCTGAATTTCGGCTGTGGTTTGTGACTGAGCTGAAAACCAAAAAAGAGAAATAATCAACAAAGAAAATAGTTTTTTCATAGGATTTATTTTTTAGGTTTTATTGACAAAATTTTAACAATTAAAGTTAGCGAAAAAAAGTATCGGTTTTACTTTTTTTTGCTTTTATTATTTTATGAAATAATTTGATTATCAGTTATATATGTTTTTGTTATGAAAAGAGGAGCGATTTTATTGACTGCTAAATTTGTAAGAATCCATAAAAACAGAAATATGTTTGAATGCTGCTGTCGCGTGAGGGATAGAAGTAAGCTACCGAAGTAGCACGGATAGCCCGACAGCATATAAAAAAAGACCCAATGAACGCAATGTTTATTGGGTCTTTTTTTATATGGTGGCACGTCCGTATTTTTATTCTAAGTTACTAAGATTCTAAGGTTCTGAGTTGATGAGGTTTTTAATTTTTTAGACTCGATTGTAATCGGCTTTCCAGTGTACGATTGCTTTTTTTATGGCGTTTCCGCTAAGGTTATTTTTTATGGTATCGTCGATTAAATCAAGAATTTCGTCGTCCGGAGCAAAACGCAGGGCAAATATTTGATCGTCGTTTAATTTATATTCAAATTCTTCCAAACGTTTTCCGGTGAGTGTAAAATAACGGTAGCGAAGTTCGAGCCTAACGATTCTGTTTTGTAAAATAAGGGCGTAATGCTGGCGTAACATAAAGGCAAGGCAAAACAAAAAGATGAAACATACGCTAATAAATATCCAGATTAATTGATCGTTTGTGGTGCAGGCAAAATAAATACTTCCTGCCAAAAATGCTATGAGAACAGGGTAATAGACAAAATGATGCCAAGGATAAAACCTAATATGGTTTGAATATGTTTGAATTTTCATGATTTTGGTGCATTAAATAATAGTGTTAAATTAATAAAAGCTATTCAAAAAGAATAGCTTTTATATAAAATAAACTAACAACCAATATTTTTATAATCTAATCTTTTTAACGTAATTTATAAGTAGTGAGTCCATATAAATTACAAGAGTTTCAATTATTTAAATATCTTAAAACCTTTGGTAAAATTATCTTATAAGCGGTTTTGTTTTGTTACATTTTAAAATGATTTTATTATACAATTCAAATCAGGGTTTCGATAATTTTCCATTCTTCTAATTTTGTTTGAAATGTTTGGCTTGCATTTGCCGGACTTGACGATGGTAATGTGATTAATTGATATTCTTTTTTTAAATGAACATATTTTTTAAAAAATGCTGCAGCTTTTTGTCCGTTAAAAAGTATGGTTTTAATGTTTGGATGATTTTCGAGATAGGTTTCAAAATCATTTGCAATTTCATTTTTTATAGCGCTGTCTAAACTTCCTATGCGATCGCAAAATTGCAAAACATCCCAAAGGGCAATTTTATTTTTTTGCAAAAGCGCTTTTTTGGTTTCATAATCTTCAGAGAAATTTTCATTTAAAATGGCAAACATAAATTTCCAGAAATTGTTTTGTTTGTGTCCATAATATTGATTGAGTTCTAATGATTTTGTGCCGGGCATTGTGCCTAGAATCAAAATGTTAGCGTTGTTGGACGTTATTGGGGCAAAAGAAAAACTTTTCATTTACGAGGCTTAGTTTAGGGTAAAATCTTAAATGTTAAAATAATCATTTACAGGGAATTATAAAACAATTTGTAAAAATTATATAACAATTTCGAAATGTGATTAAACGAACTTTGAAGGATAGATTTTTTAAGGAATCCAACGCCCTTACAGGAAACTTTTTCGTTTCTCAAAGATCTATAAAAATAGAATATAGAAATTTTAAAATCCATGCAAAATGAAAATAGTTACTATTAATACAGAGAAAATCGAAAATATTTTTGAAGAGTTAACTTTAAACGTAGGCGGAAAGGTGACTTTTGATTTAGACGAGTATACATTAGAAGTCAATAATAGTTTTGCAAAAGGATCGATTATTGGTTCTTCATTCAACGATGATATTTCGTATGTACAATTTGATATGACTTTTTCTGCAGATGTTCGAATGAATATCTTAAACTTAAAATCGTCTCCAGTTTATTTTGCTTATTGTTCAAAAGGTAATTTATCACATAGTTTTGGAATTACGGGCGAGGAAAGAAAATTAAAAACATTTCAAACTGCCATTCTTTCATCAAAACAAGATCAGGAACATGTTTTGTTTTTTGAAAAAGATAAAAAAACGAAATTCACTTTGATTATTGTGGGAACTCAAATTACCATAAACCAAACGCATTCGCTAAACGAAAAGGTAAGAGAAACGTTTTTTGGAGAAAATACGGTGGAGGATTTCTTTTATTTAGGTTCGTATAATTTAAGAATTGCCGAAAAAATTGAACAATTAAATGCCGTTACTCAAAACGGAATCGTTCGTAATTTATTGAAAGAAGGTATTTTGAGAATTATTCTTGCAATGGAAATTCAACAGCATACAGATGATTTAATTGCTGCTACAAAAGATACAAATTGTTTGACTTTAAGAGAAATGGAAGAAATCAAAGAACTTTCTGAAGCTATAAAAGCCAATCCTGAAGAACCTTTTACCATTAAATCGTTAAGCAAAAAATCAGGTTTGTCACCAAACAAATTACAGGAAGGTTTTAAAATGATTCACAATCGTACGGTGAATGATTATATCACGCACATGCGAGTTTTAAAAGCCGAAATCCTTATTAGAACTTCTGACTTAAATATTTCTGAAATTGTGTACTGCATTGGCTTTACAAGCAGAAGTTACTTCTCTAAAATCTTCAAACAAAAATTCAATTGCAGTCCAAAAGAATATAAGTTTAATTTGAATCCTTTAGCGATTACAGCGTAGAAAAAAAGTTACTGAGTTGCTAAGATTCTAAGTTGCTAAGAAAAAAAAACTTAAAAACTTAGCAACTTAGAATCTTTAGGAGTTTAGAGAAAGTTACTAAATTGCTAAGATTCTAAGACACTAAGGCACTAAGAAAAAAAACTTAGAATCTTAGCAACTCAGAATCTTAGTATCTTTTTTTA
Organism: Flavobacterium sp. N1736; assembly: GCF_025947065.1. Lineage (NCBI taxonomy): Bacteria > Pseudomonadati > Bacteroidota > Flavobacteriia > Flavobacteriales > Flavobacteriaceae > Flavobacterium > Flavobacterium sp. N1736. The sequence goes on along the minus strand of NZ_CP109994.1, from coordinate 1,924,150 downwards.
CACTACATTTGCATAACTAATTATATAATCACTTATAATATGGATTTTTTTAATAAAGTTGGCAAAGTGGCTTTAGGAAGTCGGTTGCGTTTGATGACAGCAATAATAACAGATGATGCTGCAAAAGTGTACGAATTGTACGGTGTAGATTTTTTGCCGAAATGGTTTCCGGTTTTTTACACGCTTACAGAGGAACGAGAAATTACGATTACTGAAATCGCAAATGAAATTGGACATTCGCAGCCTTCAGTAAGTAAAATTGTTCAGGAAATGATTGCTGCCGGACTTGTGCAGGATAATAACCTGAAAACTACCGATAAACGCAGAAACATCGTAGCTTTGACGGATCAGGGATTAATTCTGTCTCAGAAAATTAAATTGCAATGTATTGATGTTGAAGCAGCTGTAGAATCTCTAATTTCTGAATCAAATCATAATTTATGGGCTGCTCTTGAAGAATGGGAATTTTTACTGGAGCAAAAATCACTATTTAAAAGGGTGAATGAACAGAAAAAAATACGTGAAAGCCAAGATGTTCAAATTGTAGATTATACACCTGAATATCAGGAAGCTTTTAAGGCTTTAAATGTAGAATGGATATCAACCTATTTTGAAATGGAAGAAGCAGATTATAAAGCTTTGGATAATCCGAAGGAATATATTTTGGATAAAGGCGGAAAAATTCTGGTTGCTTTATATCAAAATGAACCCGTTGGTGTTTGCGCTCTCATTAAAATGAATCATGAAACGTATGATTTTGAAATGGCAAAAATGGCGGTTTCTCCAAAAGCGCAGGGAAAAAGTATTGGCTGGCTTCTTGGCGAGGCAATCGTAAAAAAAGCGAAAGAACTGGGCGCTTCAAAGTTATATCTGGAAAGCAATACAATCCTTAAACCCGCAATTAATTTGTATCATAAATTAGGTTTCGAGAAAGTTTCTGGTTTGCCAACACCTTATAAACGTTGTAATATTCAGATGGAGTTAGTTATTAAGTAAGGTTCAAAGGTTCAGAGGAACAAAGGTTCAAAGGTTTTTGTCAATGTTTTTAGCCTTTGTCCCTTTGAACCTTTGCCTCTTTGTACCTTATCGACCAAACTTATAATACTCCAAATCCTGATTCTTTTTATTATTGATAGAATCCAGAATTGAATTCATGGCAATAACGCTAAAGGTAATTCCGTTGCCTCCAAAACCTAAAACGTAGTGTTCATTTTTTTCGGGATCGGGTTTACCAAAATAGGGAAGTCCGTCTTTTGTTTCTCCAAAAGTTCCCGCCCAGGAATAGTCGATTTTGAATTTTATTTTTTGAAATTTTCTTTGGAATTTCTTTAGTAGATATTGCTCTTTTTTAGGCAATAGTTTATCTCTTTTTTTCGGGTCTTTAAACTCTTCGTCGCCACCGCCCATAATAATTCTGTTATCCGGAGTAGATCTAAAATAGATGTACGGATTTGAAGTATCCCAAAAAATAGCATTCTTGAACGCTTTTGGCAATTCAGGAATACTTTCGGATACAATTACATACGTACTTTTTAGATCGACCACTTTCTCTGTCAGTGTTTCGGTACTTTCATAACCGGTACAGTTTATAACATGATCGGCGGTGATGGTAAATTTATCTTCGGTATGCGCGATGATTTTTCCTTTCTGATTTTGGATTGAAGTAATATTGGTGCGATCAAAAATCTGCATTCCTTTTTCCTGACAATAATCCAGTAAATCATTGGCGAGTTTAAACGGATCCATAACGGCAGCGGTTTTAGATTCTATGGCTGCAACGGCATTTAATCCCATTTTTTCTAAATCCCATTTTTCGAGCCAGCTTACATCAAAACCATGCTCTTTTCGGCATTTAAATTCTGTTTTTAAAAAAGGAAGATCTCTTTTTAAAGAGCAAAAATAAATGCTCTTTTTAAACTCAAATCCGCAATCGCTTTTAATATTATCGACTATGGCGCGTAAGTCAAAAATGGCTTTTTTGCCATTTCTATAACTGTCTACAGCGCAATTTATACCTCTTAGTTTTATTAGATCGTGAAGCGATACATCAATTTCATATTGAAGTAAAGCGGTACTTGCGGCGGTGCTTCCGTTACACATATCACGGCGGTCTACAATTATAACTTTTCTTCCGTCGTTAATAAGCTTGTACGCCATTAGTGCTCCGGTGATTCCGCCGCCAATAATTAAAATTTCGGTTGTTAAATCTGAATCCAGTGATGGATAACTTACATCCATTGCATGTTTTAGTGGCCAGAAAGTTTCTGTTGAGCGTAACTTCATTTTTTGGTACTGTTTTTAGTGCGCATTTGACTTCTGTTTTTATCCTTGCGTTCGTGTTGATCCTGAGCTTCGCCAATAGAATGCGAGGTTCTGATGCTTTCATCTTTTTTAGACAGTTCGCTTAGTCTGTGGTAATATTTTTGAACAATAATCATTTCTTCTTCCGTCATGCTTTCAATATCAACCAGACTATTGCTCGAATATTCGTTTGAAGCAACTAATTCATTTAATTTCAATTGTATGGCAAGTGAGTCTTTATTTTGAGCTTTCTGAATTAAAAAAACCATCAAAAAGGTAATAATCGTCGTTCCGGTATTGATTACCAATTGCCAGGTTTCTGAATAGTTAAAAATTGGACCACAAACTGCCCAAACCACCACAATTAAAAAGGCGCTTATAAAAGCTGTTGTGCTTCCGGCGGCTTTTGAAACTTTCGAGGCAAATTTTTCGAATGTACTGGTACTATTCTTTTTTTTAGTTTTCATTTTATTTTTGCTTTTTTGTTTTTTTGCTGACTTTTTCTTCCCGAATTACTTTGTTGTTTTTCTCATCATAAACCGCATCATTTATTTTTTGACCGGTTTTACTGAAAATTTTAATTTTTGGATCTTCATGTGTTCCTGTAATTACAATTGGAAATCCTACGAGACCAAAAGGCGGAAGCCCTAATCGCATTCGTAAATCCAATAAACCATCAAAACTTGTTGTCCCTTTTATAGTAGGTTTAAAACTGGCGACACTAAACGTAAAAGGGTCAATATGAATTAAGTTATTATCAATGGTTGACGTAATTTCAATACCTTTCATATCGGGATTATTCAAGCCTTCTTGTCCGGTTTGAGAACTAATGCCATCAAACAATTTCAATCCTTTTACTTGTACATCGCGCAGGTTTAAAGTTCCGCCACCTTCAAGCGATTCATAAATTGGACCCATATTTCCGTTTAAATCACCTTTTACGGTATAATCAACGCTTACAATTCCCTGTGCTTTTTCGGCAGCTGTAACCATTTCATGAAACATCGGAATTTCTTTGTATGCTCTTTGTACGCTAAAATCTTTGGCTGTAAAATGCGCATCAAAATGGGCAGATGTTGGCGATTCGTCTTTATACGTAGCATTGATTCCTAAAATACAGTCGATGATATTAAAATTGGCATTTTCGAGATAAAAACCAGCTTTTGTAATTCCCACTTTTCCGGTTAGTTTATTTAAAACAAGTCCGTTATATTCTACTTTGTCAACATTTGCGTTTAAACCAACATTTAGGTTTTTTGGCACAATAACAACGCCGCTCATTTTTGGATGATCTTCTTTGGCGTATTCTACTTCAAGGTTTCGATCTGTATTTTCGCCTTTTTTGAGCGCCATAAATTCATCAACATTAATGAGTTTTGATTTTAAGTTGAAATCTCCGCTCAAAGTTCCGTGCGATTCCAGAAAGTAATTAATCGTATTCAGCAAATATCCGTTAATGGCAAAATCTGATTTTCCGTAGAAAGCATCGAATTTTTCAAACCACATTTTCTCATTCTGAAAACGGAAATTTCCCTGTTTGATATAAAATGCTTTCGGAAAAAGTTCTGAAGTTGCTTTTATATTTTTCAGAATAATAGTGCCGCGATTATCCAGTTTATTGTATTGTCCGGTTGTGGCATAACTTTGTTTTCCTTTTAATGAAAGATCAGCTTTTGCCCAGCCGGTAAGGTCAACCCCTTTTCGGGAAAAAACTTTATAGATGCGTCCAACATTCAATTCGCCTTTAATTTTTGCATTGTAAGCCAGATCCGTAAAATCTGAAAGTGTTGCGTTTACATACATCGGATTTCCTTCAAAAACAAAAGATGCGGGCGCAACAGCGACAATCAAATCCTGAAATGTTCCGGCTTTATTAAGCACATTGGCAATAAAAGTAATATCGGTAATTGGGTTGGGATAGGCGTCTGTTTTTAGAGAACCATTTCGCAATGAAATTCCGCCAATAGTTTTCGGAAACAGTTTTTTTGATGTACTAAAAACACCTCTTGCCTGTATATTTGTTTTTAAAATTCCTTTTAAATCAACAGTATTCAAACCCAAAGCGGCATCAACAGTGGCAAGATCCAAAGCGCCTTTTACGCTTGCATTAACCGTCATTTCGTTAAATCCTTTACTGTGCAGATAAGCGGTGAAATAATCTTTTTCGCCTACTTTAAATTTTAATGTTCGAAGATTTATTAATAGTTTTTCGACATCAAGTGAAGGTAAAACGGTATTTAAATCCATCTCAAAATCAGTTAACGGCGCGGGCGCATTTTGATAATTTATGGCGCCCTCCTTGATTTTTAAGTTAAAAGCCAAATCTGGTTTTTGATTTTTAGCTACATTATAATTCCCTCTAAAAGATAAAAGCAAATCACTTTTTCCTGAAATTTCGGTTTCTTCCAGCCACGTTAAATATTCCGGAGGCATAACAGAAAACAAATCTTTTACGGTTGTATTTTGTGATGCAGCTTTGATATTGATTTTATATCCGTCTCTTAAAATCGTAAATAAACCTGTAAATGTTAAAGGCAATTTGTTGATTTTTAATTCATTTTTTTGCAGAATAAACGAAAGTGCGTGTGTATTGATTCTGGTAATTAAATCGGCACGTAATTCTTTCCTTCTCAAATACGCAGTTCGGTTGTAATAAAAATCGATGTTGTCAATTTTGGCATCGGTATTTAAGTCAAAAATATCTTCGCTTAGATTTCCTTTTCCAACATAATTAAAACCTTTTGCATCAACGAGAATTTTGGCAGATCTGTCGTTATATTTTACATGACAATCTTCAAGATCAATACGTTCTAACCTAATCGCAGTTCCTTCTTCAGGATCATCGGTTTTGTTTTTATCTTTTTCGGGAGCTTTATAAATGTTGTAATTGGCTTCTCCTTTTTGGTTTACCATTACATTTATTAATGCTTTTGAAACATATAATTTATTAATTTTTACTTCGTTGTCAAAAATCAGTCTTTTTAGGTTGATACCAAACGCAACCTGTTCTGCTTTTAGCAAAGTATCGTTTCTAAAAGGCGCAGAACCTGTAAGCGATAAATTGTCAAGCGAAACGGTTAGCGACGGAAAATGAGTAAAAAATGAAAGTCTCGATTTAGAAAAATCCATTTTTGTATCTAATCTTTCGTTGGCTACTTTTTTTACTTCTGAGGCAACTTTTCCGGGAAATAATAGTGGAATGAGAAATAACAACAGCAAAATAGATGCTATTGTTATCCCTAACACTTTGAGTGTTTTAACGGCAATATTTTTGAAAGACGAATTCATGGGCTTGCTTGTATTTAAATTACTTTTTGGCTTTCTCGGCTTCGGCAGTTTTTTGAGCTTCTGCTTTTTTGGCGTCTTCTTCTTTTTGTTTTTCTTCTTTAGCTTCTTTTTTTTCTTCTTTTTTTTCTTCTTTGGCTTTTTCTTTTTCTTCTTTAGCTTTTTGAGCTTCTTCCTGTTTTTTCTCTTTCTCTTTTTCTTTTTTCTTGAAATAACCTTTAAATAAGAAGTTGCTTTTTGCAGCTTCCATATTTTCGCTGAAACCTTTTGTACCGCTTTCTAAGTTGTTAAGTGTATTCGAAACGCTGTTTGCCATTTTATCATCACGAACCAATCTTGCCAAAGCTCCGTTTCCGTTGTTCATGCTGTGGCTAAAAATGGCCAGTTCTTCCGTAATTACACCTGCATTATCAACACTTTTTTTTACGCTTTTCATGATGTCGTTCATCTCGATTCCGTGTACAGAAGCAATTGCACCGTTGTTTTCAACCGGTTTTGTCGATTTTACTCCCGGAGAAATTGTCAATACTTTATCGCCCATTAAACCATCTGAACCAATGCTGGCGCGGGCATCTGTTTTGATAAATTCGCGAACGTCATCTTTAATAACCATACTTACGACTACAGATGAATCGTTTACCAGCCTGATTTCTTCGATCGTTCCGATATTTATTCCTGAAAAACGAACATTGTTACCAACTTCTAAACCGCTTACGGTTTTAAATGTTGATGTGATGTTAAATGTCGAACCAAACAGGTTTTTTTGTTTCCCGATGAAGTAAATTGCCAATATAAAAAGCAATAACCCAATTGTTACAAACATTCCTAATTTCCAAGTATATCCAGATTGCTTATCCATGATTTCTATTTTTATTTTTTAGTTTTATTCAAAAAAAGAGCGTACCCATTCGTCTTCGCTTTTCTCCAGTTCTTCGTAAGTTCCTTCGGCATGTATTACACCATCTTTTAAAACCATAATGCGGTCTGCAGTAAGTTTGGCACAAGCCATATCGTGTGTAATAATAATCGAAGTTGTTTTGCGTTTATGTTTTATATCGAGTATTAACTCGCTGATTTCTCTCGATGTTATCGTATCTAAACCTGTTGTTGGTTCATCGTATAAAATAATTTCAGGCTTTAAGATTAAAGTTCTGGCAAGACCAATTCTCTTTTGCATTCCGCCTGATAATTCAGATGGCATTTTGTCTATGGCATCGCTTAAACCTACATTATCAAGTGCTTCGATTACTTCACTTTCGACTTCTTCCGGAGTTATATCGCGTTTGTGTTTTTTTAAGGTAAAAGCTAAATTTTCTCTTACGGACATTGAATCGTATAAAGCGCCGCTTTGAAATAAAAATCCTATTCTGACTCTGATTTCATTCAGTTCGCTTTTTTTAAGATTTAAAACATTTTCGTCAAAAACCTTGATTTCGCCTTTATCCGGTTCGATTAAACCTACAATGCATTTTATAGTTACCGATTTTCCGGAACCGGAACGTCCTAAAATCACTAAATCTTCGCCTTGATTTACCGTTAGGTTTACACCCTGCAAAACTTTGTTGTTTTTGCCAAACGTTTTGTGCAGGTTTTTAATCTCGATTATCGGAGCTTTAGTTTTTGCCTTAGATTCTTTTTCTATATGTTTTTCTTCCTTGATCATCTTTAAAAAAATAAGTCGGTTATTTGTACGGCTACCATATCGATAATAAAGATGGTTAAGGACGCTGTAACAACGGCAGAGTTTGCAGCTCTACCAACACTTTCGGTTCCGTTTGAGGCGTTGAATCCTTTATAACATCCAATCATTCCAATAAAAAATCCGAAGAAAAAAGTCTTTATCGTAGCCGGAATTACATCCAGAAATTCTAACGACTGAACAATTTGTGTCAGATATCTGTAAAAGTTTACATCGCCGTGAATATTAATTCCCACATAACCACCAACTATACCTATCGCATCTGCAAAAAACACTAAAATGGGTACCATTAAAGTACACGCCAAAATGCGCGTTACAACCAAATAATTATACGGGTTTATAGCTGAAACTTCCATTGCATCAATTTGTTCTGTAACCTTCATTGAGCCTAATTCTGCACCTATTCCGGAAGAGATTTTTCCGGCACATATTAACGCTGTAATTACCGGAGCAATTTCTCGTATTAGCGAAAGCGCGACCATTCCGGGTAACCAGGATTCGGCACCAAATTTTACCAGCGTAGGTCGTGATTGCAGCGTAAGTACAAGTCCCATAATAAAACCTGTAATGGCTACGAGCGGTAATGATTTATATCCAATCAGATAACATTGTTTCAAGAACTGTTTTGCCTCATAAGGTGGTATAAATACTTCCTTAAAAAACTGCTTTGCAAACAACGTTGCATTTCCTACTTCTTCGAATGTATTTTTTAAAGTGAGTATCAAAATAGTTGTTTTATTGGTGAGTTTATGTTTTGAAAATCAATATTTTAACATATCTAATTTTCCTTTATTATTTAATATTAAAGTTATCTTAATTGTTAACGAAAAATATTACAGAACTTTTTTTCAAGTTTATATAATTTACATCGCCACACAATAACTCAAAAAGAATTACGTTGCCAAACCGGGCTAAAACAAAAAAAAATCCCTTTGTTTAAAGGGATTTTTTTGAAGTGTGATTTATTATAATTGAGCTTTAAAAAGCAGCATTCATTATTCTGTAAACTTTTTAAAGATAGAACTCGCAATATGACCTCCAAAACCAAAGGTATTGCTCATGGCATAATTGACTATTCTGTGTTGTGATTTTCCTAATGTTAAATTAAACTTGTCTGCAAAATCAGGTTCTACATTTTGCGTATTTATGGTTGGCGGAACGATGTTTTCCTGAACGGCTTTAATACACGCAATAGCTTCAATTGCTCCGGCACCGCCCAATAAATGTCCCGTCATTGATTTTGTGGCACTAATATTAGCATTGGGATTAATGCCAAAAACTTTTTCCATCGCTTTAAGTTCACTCAAATCTCCGGTTGGCGTAGAGGTCGCGTGTGCATTAATATAATCGATTTTGTCCGGCGTAATTTCAGCTTCTTCAAGGGCAAGTTCCATTCCCAGAATTGCGCCTTCACCATCAGGATGTGTTCCTGTTAAGTGGTACGCATCTCCGGCTAAACCACCGCCAACAATTTCGGCAAGAATTACGGCATTTCTTTTTATGGCGTGTTCGTAGCTTTCTAATATGATTGCGCCGGCACCTTCGCCCAAAACAAATCCGTCTCTGGTTGCATCAAATGGGCGTGAGGCTTTTGTAAAATCATCGTTTAATGTAGACAATGCTTTTGAAGCGTTGAAACCGCCAATTGAAGATTCTGAAATCGAAGCTTCAGAACCACCGCTAATAATCATATCGGCTTTTCCCCAACGAATGTAATTGAAAGCATCAATAATTGCGGTATTACTTGCCGAACAGGCGGAAGCCGTCGTATAATTGATGCCGCGAAGTCCGTATTTTATAGAAATAGCGCCCGAAGCAATGTTAATAATTCTTTTTGGAATAAAAAACGGACTGAATCTTGGCGTTCCGTTTCCTAATTTATATTCTCCAATTTGTTCTTCAAAAGTAGAAACACCGCCATCGCCGGAACCCCAAATAACACCAATTCTGTTTTTATTTAAAGTATCAAAATCAATATTGGCATTCTTTATGGCTTCATCCGTAACGTATAAAGCGTATTGTGTAAAGAGGTCATATTTTCTAATTTCATTTTTTTCAAATATATGCTGTGCATCAAAATTTTTAACTTCGCAGGCAAATTTGGTTTTAAATTGTGTTGTGTCGAATTTTGTTATTTCGGCTGCACCGCTTACTCCGTTAATTAGGGAATTCCAATATTCTGAAACATTATTTCCGATAGGAGTTAAGGCTCCCAATCCGGTTATTACAACTCTTTTCATTATTTTTTAGGTTTTAATTCTTCCAGGATTGTTTGTTTTACAACGTCAAAATCATTTTGATTTGTAAGTCTGGATAATTGTACAATTGCAATCATATTCGTTATTATCATCAACGCTTTTGTTCTTGAAGGCATTTGAAAATCAAATATTTTGAGTTCTTTTCCTTCTGTCAAAATTTCGGTTACCCAAGTAAGGACAATGTTGGCAAATAATTGTAATTCTGTTTTTATGGTATCGTCCAATGTATTTAAATCTGTTGCTAATGAACCAACAAGGCAAACTTTTCCTTCCTTTTTAATTTGTTCCTGAACGGCTAAAAAAGCTTCAAGTTTAATTAGCGGAGATTTATTGGCAACTTCTATTTTTAAAGTTTCAACGCGTTCGATATGTTCTTTGATTGTAGCAACGCCAAGATCTGATTTTGTTGGAAAATGATAATGAATTGACGCTGTTTTGATGCCAATATCATTCGAAATATCTTTAAAACTAAAGGCATTATAGCCTTTGTTTCTAATATATTGATCTGCTTTTTCTATAATTGATTCTTTTGTAGTCATTGCAAATATTTTCGAGCAAAGATACTACCTATTAGTAGATAGGCAAAATTATTAAGGCTTATTTTTTTGAAGGAATTAAAAACGATAGAATAATCCGGAAGTTTTAAAAACGTGTAAAACAAAAAATCCCTTCTGTTTAGAAGGGATTTTACGGTAACAACGTGTTACTTAAATTTAGTTAATGTAGTTAAAATATTTTTAAGAGTTAATCGCAATTCCGGTTTTTGTTTTCATCAACGGAATAACTTTACTTTCTGTCGATTTAAGGTTTTCCATAATCAAACGTGCTGTTAAAAAACAAACTGTTGATTCTGCACCCTGATTCAGGTTTACATTTTCTTTTTCTAAACCATCATATCCGCCGCCGCTTACGGGATTGTACATGATTTGATTTAAATGATTTTTTCCTAAAAACCAGTTAAACGCAATTTTCATCTGGCGTTTGTATTCCGGTGTTTTAAAAGCGTTGTAGAATGAATTTAAGGTTTGAATCATGTATGAAACATCAATTGGCTGTTCTCCATATTCCTGTGGTTCAGAGTCTTTATGATACCAACCGTTATTAGAAATTACTTTGAAGTTATCGCCATTGTATGTTTTCGAAATCAGGAATTCAAGTGATTCTAAAGCTACTTTTTTGTAAATAGGTTTATTGGTCACCAAATAAGCACAAAGCATAGATTCTGGCAAAATTCCGTTTCCGTAAGTTAAATAATCTTCAAACCATCTCCAGTCTTTTGTTGCATGAATTTCATAATTAGATAGCAATTTTGCATTCAATTTATTGATAATTGCGGCTACATATAAGTTAGGAACGGCAGAATGATATAAATATAATCCTTTTGTTGCAAAACCTATTGAACGTGGCGATTGTATGGTTTCTGCCCATTTCAAGGCATTTAATAAACATTTTGATGCTTTTTTAGCAATGGCTTCCGGCAGGATTTTTCCAATAGAAACTACAGTTCCCAAAGCCCAGATTCCGCGTGCGTTTGAATCTTCCAGATTAACTTCGGCATTTTGTTCGATATGTTCACGGTTGTTTTTGTCAACATAATTCATAAAATTACCTTTTGGTTTTTGACAGCGCTCGATAAAATCCAAATAAATTAAAATATATGGTAAATCGTCTTTATCTTCTGTAAGTTTATAGTGCATACAAAAGGCAACGAGCGCTCTGGCATTATCATCTAAGGTATATCCTGACTCAAGATCTGGAATAGAAATATTACTGAATTGGATAATTCCAAGTTCTGTAGTCATTTTTTTGACATGTGCCAATTCAATTGAAGGATAACTGAATTTAATTTCAGTAGAATCTTCGATCAGTTTTTTATAGGTATTGATGTGTACAATGGCGATGTTTTCCCAAGATGAAGCGCGGGTTTTTCTAAAGGCATTTTTACCCATTTCTTCTCTCAGATTTTCATCTGAAAGTAATTTTATTGCTGCAGCTGCAAATTGTTCTTCATCTCCAATATCAACCAAAATCCCTGAATCTTCGGTAAGAACTTCTTTGGTATGCGGAATTTTTGATGCCACTATCGGACAAGCGCAACTCATTGCATACGAGAATGTTCCGCTCACTGCCTGGTTTGGATCTTTTGATGTAAACAGATAAATGTCTGTTGCTTTTAAGTAATCTAAAAGCTCTTCTGTTTCAAGATATTGGTTAATGAAACGCACATTATCATGAAGATCTAATTCGTTTACAATGCCTTCCAGTTTTTCACGATACGTATCAACGCCGTCAATAATTAAATTTGGATGTGTTCTGCCAATAATCAGATAAAGTGCATTTGGCGTGTTTTCAACAATTTTTCGTAAGGCTCTTAAACCTGTTTCGATATTTTTTCCTTCACCCAAAAGTCCAAAAGTTGACAGCACTTTTCTGTCTTCCATTCCAAATTTTACTTTTGCAGTTTCCGGTGCTTCGTATACTACAACGTGAGTTCCGTGTGATATAGTTGTAATAGTTTGCTCCTGAATATTGTAATCATTGATCAATATTTCTTCAGATCTTTTTGTCATTACAAATACTGAATTGCTGTAACTCAAAAGTAATTTTACAAACGTTTTTAGTTCGTTATTCGGGTTAGGAAGTACGGTGTGAAATGTAAAAGTCACGGGTTTTTTAATCACATTTAAGAAATCTAATAAATGGTCGCCGTAATTTCCGCCAAACAATCCAAATTCATGTTGAATATGAACAAGTTTAACGCTTTCGTCATTATTTATTTCTTCGGCAACTTTGGCGTATTCTTCTCTGTTTTTAGTATTTAAAGTAAAAGCCTGCGTTGATTTTGCGTTTGGTTTGTCAACCAGTTCGCAAATTTCGCATGAGATTGATTTACCAAAAACATCGGTAATACCTTTTATTGTATCCTGCGTGTAAGTAGCAATTCCACATTGTGTTGGTGGAAATGTTGATAAAAAAACTATTTTTGATTTATTAGATATTGCTTTCATGGGGATTACTTTTTAGTTCGTTTAATAAGTCATTTAGGTTCGTAGAGGCAACTGCAATTTTATCATCGGCAGCGCCATAATATATATATAATAGGTCATCAAAAATTGCGGTTCCCGTGGGGAAAACAACATAGTTTACATAGCCATGGCGTTCGTAATATTCTGATGGTGTTATTAAAGGTATTTTTAGTCTTGACAATACAATTTGCGGATTGTTAAGATCCAGCAATGCGGCACAGGCGTGATATACTAATCCTTTTTCTCTCTTTTCGGCAGCGTGATAAATAAGGAGCCATCCGTCAGGAGTTTCGATAGGAGGGGCGCCTGGCCCAATATGACTTGTTTCGTGGTCATATTTTGGTTCCATTACAAGATAATCAGGAAGGTTTTTTAAATAATCTTTCCAAAAATCTTCTGTTAGTTCCTTTTTGTTTTCAAAACTAAATATTTGTATGGACGGAAATAAGCGGTGCAATCCAACAAATTTTCCGTTTATTTTTTTTGGAAATAAAACCACGTTTTTGTCCCATACAAATAGGTTCTCTTTAATAGTTTCTGTCAAAGGATAATTTCTTTCGACATTAAAAGCAAGTATTTTGGCTATACTTGGATTTTGCAAATGCTTTCTTATGAGGTTTGTAAAATCATGCAAGATGAATCTTGGTGTGATAATTCCTTTCTTTTTAAATTTTTTTAAATCTTTTGAAACCGCCAGCGCTCCACAAGCATTAATACCGTCGTACGTTACATAAGTAAGGTAATACAAATCGTCTATTTTTGAAATTCGCGGATCTTCAACACCGTGAATCTCATAAATATATTCAGGCACAAATATGGGTTCTGTATTTCTTTCTGCCAGGGTCAATGGTCCTTCGAATCGACAATAACCTACAGTAGAAAAGTTACCTTTTTTTGCAGCTCTGTAAAACATGTGTACTGAATTTCCTTCCTGAAAAATGGCTGGATTTAAAACGCCTAATTCTTCAAAAGGCCTTTCGGTTTTTTCTAATATGACACCATGTTTTGTAGCTAAATCCATACGTTGTTCGTAATTTTTATCTAAAATTAGAACTAAGGCAACGGCAGGATTAATCCAATCGCTTAAAAAATTAACTCAAAAGCATTTTCATGGGAATTCTATAAACCTCAAAATAAAATTATAATACTTATTGCTAATTTACTGATTTATTGTGTTTTGTAATTGATTGGGATAATAAAATAATGGATAGAGTTAAGATAGATTTATATTAAGAAAGAAATTTGAATAACAAACAGACCTAAAAGGTCATATTTATAAATTAAAAAAGAAATCATATGTTACGTTGGACAGTCATTTTTATTATTCTAGCTATAGTAGCAGGAATATTTGGTTTTGGCGGAATTGCCGCTGGAGCCGCTAGTATTGCTAAAGTTTTATTCTTCATATTTATCGTATTATTTATACTTTCATTAATAAGCGGAAGAAGAAAAGTTTAGTAATAAATTGATTAATTATATAGACAAAAAAAAGCGACACTTTGGGGAGTGTCGCTTTTTTTGTTTTTATTCATACGTAAACCCGACAGGTTTTTAAAACCTGTCGGGTTTCTCGTTAGATCTATTTAAAAGAATAAAATTTTCTCACTATAAATGCAATTGGAAATCCGATACAAAATATTAAAATCAAGATTGAAAGCAGTAATGGAAAATCGAAATGTTTAGCCGGTAAAACCGGAAATACAATGGGTAAAACAATAAGATTCATGATTATCCAGACAAAAATTCCGTATAGAATTCCGGAAAATAAAGCGCTCTTTTTTAAAAATGGCAAATAGGGATAAACAGTAAAATAGAACCAGGCAAAAATAAGGGCAATTATAAAGTGTAAACCCAAACCATACCACGCCATTTGTGAACCGCCGCTATAGGCTTCTTTTTTAAAAATACTGCTGGCAATAGATTGCAGAATTTTTATTGGAGTTGTTTTTTCTAATAGTATCGCATAGATAATAATCGCAGCCAAAATATCGAGCGTTCCGGCAATTAATCCTGATAAAAAAATAGTACCCGCTTTTGATTTCATATAATGTGTTTATAGTTTTGTAACATAATTAAAAATATCATGTAATTGCTTTGTATGTCTTTGAGCATGAACAAGTCCGAAATTAACCCACTCCAGAATTGTGAATTTTCCAAAACCCGGAACTTCAAAATCAAGACATGTCAATGTTAAATCAAAATTTTCAGATGCCGTTAGTAACTCAGATTCTATAGTAAGCAGAGATAAAGTCAGCGAATTTTTATTGTAGTCTTTAATCTCCGGTTTTATGAAATCCGGTGAATCCATTTTTGTATTGAAGTTTAAAAAAAGAGCTTCAATTTCTTTGACTTTTTCATCAGGTTTTCTGGTTGTTTTTTCTGTTTTTCCGGCAAATAAATCGGGATAACCGGAACAGGCAAGAATAATATGCTGCGCTGTTTGTCCGCCGGTCCAGCTTCCTTTGTATGGCACGGTATTTAGTTCACTTTCAGAAAACTCAGAAAGGATTGCGTTTAATTTTTTAAATGTTTCAACGATATTTTTTTGAAGTTCTTCTTTCATTTTTCTTCCTTTAAATTGTCAGTTTATTGACGGATGTTATCCACCAAATATTTCCAAACGGATCTGTTACGCCACAAGTTCTGCCATAATCCTGATCGCTTAATTCCATTAAAACGCTGGCACCTTCCTGAACTGCTTTTTTAAAACTTTCATCGGCATCAGGAACATACACAAACAAGTTGGCATTTTGTACTTTCCAGTCTTTTGTTTCGTCTGTCACCATAATTGTACTGGTGTGAATCGTGATTTCTGCATGTTGTACAGTTCCGTCTTCACGCAAAATAGGCGCTTGCAATGTGGTAGCATTGAAAACGTTTTTGGTGAAATCTATAAATTTTAATGCTCCGTTTACAATTAAATAGGGCATTACAACCTGATGGTTTTTTGGAATATTCATTTTTGATTGATTTAATATTAGAGGTATTCCAAATTTACGATTTTAATTTAAACTTCTAAAAATCAATATTTTATATTTATTTATGGAAGCGCTTCACAATGAAAACCATAGGAATTTAAAAGTTCGATGATTTTATTATTTGGAATAGAAACGGCATGAATGCGTAAAATCTTGTCGCAATCTTCGAGATCAAAATTGATGATACTGTTTGGGAAATGTTCAAGAAGTTTCCCCACAATCATTTTTGATTGCTCCATTTCCTGAACATTTGTTTTAAAAACTTCTATCATCGTTTTCCGAATTTACAAAGCAATATTTTTGTAACGCTCAATTTTATGATGATAGATATAAGAAATTACCAAAATCACCAGAAAAATTAAAGGAAAGAAGGATTGAAAATCAACGCCG
The DNA here is from genome assembly GCF_025947065.1 of Flavobacterium sp. N1736. Lineage (NCBI taxonomy): Bacteria > Pseudomonadati > Bacteroidota > Flavobacteriia > Flavobacteriales > Flavobacteriaceae > Flavobacterium > Flavobacterium sp. N1736. The sequence continues at coordinate 1,908,213 of NZ_CP109994.1, read as the reverse complement.
TCAACAGCAAAATGACTTATTGAAGCAAATATAAAATCGAAAGCAAAACCTGCATAAGCCCATTCCTTAACACGATTTGATACTTGCGGAATCACTAATATCAATACGCCCAGAATTTTAAAAACAACTAATGCATTCCCAAAATATTCAGGATATCCAAGATGTTTGATTCCTTCTTTTGCCAGTTCTGTCTGAGAAGTCAGTGCGGGCATAACGCCTTCAAATAGAAAAATAATAATAGTTGTAATCCAGAAAATAATTTTTGCTTTTTTCATTAGTTTGTATTTTAAATGGTTATTAGTTAATTACTTCATACAAATCTACTATTGTTTTCTTTTTATCAAATAGGTATTTGCGACTATTTTAGGGTCATTTGCGACAGATGTTTGATTTTGGATTTTAGACTTTAGATTTTAGACTTTAGATTTTAGATTTTAAATTTTAGATTGGAGTTGTTTACATAATTAATAAGAGAGTAAAAAAAAATCCGCGATAATCCGTGTTTTCGCTTGCGAATCCGTGTCATCCGCGTTCATAAATACATGTTATAAACTTTAGTTGATTGAGCAAGTACGGTTACTTCGTTCCTCGCAATGACTAAGATTGGAGTTGTTTACATAATTAATAAGAGAGTAAAAAAAATCCGTGATAATCCATGTTTTCGCTTGCGAATCCGTGTCATCCGCGTTCGAAATTACGTGTTATAAACTTTAGTTGATTGAGCAAGTGAGGTTGCTTCGTTCCTCGCAATGACAAAGATTGTGTATTTACATAAAAAGAGAATAAAAAAATCCGCGATAATCCGTGTTTTCGTTTGCGAATCCGTGTCATCCGCGTTAGAATTTACATGTTATAAACTTTAGTTGATTGAGCAAGTGCGGTTGCTTCTTTCCTCGCAATGACAAACTGAGTTAAAAACAAAAAAAACGCTGCAAAACCGAAGTCTCACAGCGTAATCTCAAATAAATAATTAAAACGGGTATTATCTCCAACCGCCGCCTAAGGCACGATATAACTCGGTATTGGCAGAAAGTTGTTCTCTTTTTATGTTTGCTAATTCTAATTCGCTTTGCAGTAAATTCGCTTGCGCAGAAAGTACTTCAAGATATTCAGCCATTCCGTTTTTGAATAACAAATTCGAATTTTTAATCGCTTGCTGCAACGTTTTTACGCGTTCCTGTAAAAAAGATTCCTGTAGTTCTAATTTTTCGACTTTAACCAAAGCATCAGATACTTCGCTTACGGCAACTAAAACCGATTGTCTGAAATTTAAAACTGCTTTTTCTCTTTCTGCAACAGCGATATTATATTGTGTTCTTACTCTTTTATTGTTCAGTAAAGGTTGTGTTAAACCTCCGGCAACGGTTCCGAATAATGATGCCGGAATGTTGAACCAATTACTGGTTTCGAAAGAGTTTACGCCACCTTGCGCTGTAATTTTAAGCGAAGGATATAAATCTGCTTTTGTGATTCCAACATTTGCGTTGGCCACTTTCAAAGCTAATTCGGCACTTTTTACATCTGGTCTTCTGCTTACCAAAGTAGACGGAATTCCGATTGCTGCGTTGTTTTTAACTTCAATTGCACTTAATTTAATGCTTCTTTGTTTTGAGTTTGGAAATGATCCTGTCAATACGCTCAAAGCATTTTCCTGAATGGCAATATTTTGTTCTAATAACGGTATCAATTGCGCAGCGTTTAATTTCTGTGCTTCTGATTGCTGAATTGCCAACGATGTTACCTGACCTGCATCATATTTTAATTTGATAATGCTTGTTGTACTATCATTTAATTTCAGATTTTGTCTGGCGATTTCTAATTGTGCATCCAACATTAAAAGATTGTAATATCCTTTTGAAACATTGGCTACGATATTAGTCTGCAAGGCTTTTTTAACTTCTTCTGATTGAAGATAACCTGCATAAGCGCCTTTTTTCTGACTGCGGATTTTTCCCCAGATATCAGCTTCCCAGGAAAGTGTTGCTCCGGCAGAATAATCGTCAATATGTTTTTGACCTAAAGCCTGGCTAAGGTTTTTTCCTGTAAAACTATTGTCAGACGGATTGCTTGTACTTGCTGTTACAGATAAATTTACCTGAGGAACATTTCCCCATTTTGATTGTGTGAATCTGTATTGTGCAATTTCGATGTTTTTAGTTGCAATCTGCAAATCGTTATTTCTGGCTACAGCACTATCAATCAATTGAATAATATCTTTTTCTGTAAAGAAATTTTTCCACTCCACATCTCCAATACTTGTTGTGTCTGTTGAAGTTGATGCATTCCTGAAATTTTCAGGAAATGCATCTTTTGGAGTTTCAATATCCTTAGAAACTTTACAGGATATTATTGTGGTGATCAAAATAGCGACCATCACGATTTTGGTTATATACTTTTTCATTTTATATGTTGTCATTAAATTTCTGTACAAGTATCGTTTCTGTTATCCAGATCTTTAGCGATTTTGTACGATATATAGGCGATGCCAAAAATGATGGTCACCAGAATTGTCGTTATATAATTTTCCATATTTAGTGGTGTTCTTCATTATGAATTACGGCTACCGGTTTTCCGGAAACTCTTTCTTGTAAATGTTGGAATACGATAAATAAAACCGGAATGATTAACAACCCAAGAATTACTCCCGAAACCATACCTCCGGCGGCACCAATACTAATGGAGTGGTTACCCTGAGCCGATGGTCCTGTGGCGCTCATCATCGGAATTAATCCTACTACGAAAGCCAGTGATGTCATGATAATTGGACGCAAACGTAATTTTGCAGCGTCGATGGAAGCTTTTACTAATGCCTGACCTGATTTTCGTTTCTGCACGGCAAATTCGACAATCAAAATGGCATTTTTAGCGAGCAGTCCAATAAGCATAACTAATGCAACCTGTACATAAATGTTGTTTTCGATTCCTGTTAAACCAATAGCTACGAATACTCCAAATATACCTGCAGGTATCGATAAGATTACTGCTAAAGGCAAAATGTAACTCTCATACTGTGCAGCAAGTAAGAAATAGATGAATATCAAACACAGTAAGAAAATTGTTGCCGATTGACCTCCTGAAGAAATTTCTTCACGGGTTTGTCCTGAGAATTCAAAACCATAACCTGCAGGTAATTGTTGTGCTGCAACTTCTTCAATGGCTTTAATGGCATCTCCGGAACTAAATCCAGGTTTCGGAATGGCATTTATACCAATTGAGTTAAATAAATTATATCTCGAAGCGGTTTCTGAACCATAAATACGGCTTAGTTTTACTAAGGTATTTAACGGAACCATTTCGCCATTTTTATTTTTTACAAATACGCGGTCAATTGCTGATGGATCTGCTCTGTCTGCAATATCTGCCTGAACAACCACTCTGTAATATTTACCAAATCGGTTAAAATCAGATGCTTGTGCGCTACCAAAATAAGCCTGCATGGTTTGCAGAATGTCTTTTACTTTTACACCCAATTGATCTGCTTTTGCATCATCAATATCCAATTGTAATTGTGGATAATCGGCTTTGAAACTGGTAAAGGCTACAGCAATTTCCGGACGTTTCATCAATTCTCCAATAAAGTTTTGAGAGATTCCACTAAATTTATCCAGTTTTCCTCCGGTTTTATCCTGAAGTACTAAATCTAAAGCTTCAACATTACTAAATCCAGGAACGGTTGGAAAACTAAATACGAAGAAACTTCCGCCTGAAATCGCGCCTAATTTGCCACGGACTTCATTCATGATTTCGTCAATATTTTTAACTTTTCCACGTTCTTCATTTGGTTTAAGCAATACGAAAACTACTGCAGAAGACGGGCTTGTAGAATTGGTCAATAAGTTGAAACCTGAAATCGCGGTTACAAATCGTGATGCATCTAAACCTCTTAAAGTGTTTTCTGCCTGAGTCATTACTTTTTGAGTTCCGTCAAGAGATGTTCCGGAAGGTGTGTTCATAGCAATTGCGATAAATCCCTGATCTTCTGTTGGAATAAATCCTGTAGGTGTTGTTTTAACCATTACCACTGTTGCGAAAGTAATTAAAGCCAAACCTCCCAAACTAACCCATTTGTTACGAATTAAGAATTTTAATCCGCCTACATAACGGTTTGTTAATGAATCAAAACTTTTGTTGAATCCGTTAAAGAATCTTTGTTTAAATCCTTGTTTTACATAAGGAGCACTTCCATCTGCATTTGCTGCGTGATTATCTTTTAAGAATAAAGCGGCAAGGGCAGGGCTCAATGTTAAAGCGTTTACAGCTGAAATTACAATTGCAATTGCCATCGTAAAGGCAAACTGACGATAGAAAACTCCTGTTGAGCCTTCCATAAAACCAACCGGCAGGAATACAGCAGCCATTACCAGCGTAATCGAGATAATAGCACCCGTAATTTCGTGCATTGCTTCATGTGTCGCTATTTTTGGAGACAAATGTTTATGCTCCATTTTTGCGTGCACGGCTTCGACAACCACAATTGCATCATCTACCACAATACCAATCGCCAGAATTAAAGCGAAAAGCGTTAAAAGGTTGATCGAAAATCCGAATAATTGCATGAAGAAGAACGTTCCTAAAATTGCTACAGGTACAGCAATAGCCGGAATTAATGTTGATCTAAAATCTTGCAAGAAGATAAATACCACAATAAATACCAGGATAAAAGCTTCTAATAAAGTGTGTTTTACCTGATCAATAGATTGATCTAAAGATACTTTTGTGCTATAGAAAATATTGTGTTTAATACCGGATGGAAAATCTTTTGATGCTTTAATCATCAGTTTGTTAATCGCAACCTGAATATCATTTGAGTTTGAACCCGCTAACTGAATTACTCCAATTACAATTCCTTTTTTACCATTTAAACGTGTTAAACTGTTGTAAGAATAAGCACCAAGCTCAACTCTGGCAACATCTTTTAAACGTAGAATCGAACCATCAGAATTAGAACGAATCGCAATATTTTGGTAATCTTCCGGTTTGGTTAATTTTCCTTTGTATTTAATTACGTATTCAAAAACTTCTTTACTTCTTTCTCCAAATTTACCCGGAGCAGCTTCTAAACTTTTGTCCTGAATGGCTGCCATAACTTCGTTTGGCGTAACATTATAAGTTGACATTTGAGTTGGATTTAACCAAACTCTCATCGAATAATCTTTAACTCCACCAAAAATACTGGCAGAACCTACACCCGGAATACGTTTAATTTCAGGAATAATATTAATTTGAGCATAATTGGCAACAAAAGTCTGATCGTATTTCGATTCATCTTCTGTATACATACCAATCGCCATGATAAAGCTGTTTTGTTGTTTTGCGGTAATTACACCTTGCTGAACAACTTCTGCAGGCAACTGACTTGTCGCCTGAGCAACTCTGTTTTGTACGTTAACCGCAGCCTGATCGGCATCTGTACCTAATTTAAAGAAAACAGTAATAGCTAAAGTACCATCGTTACTGGCAGTAGAACTCATGTACGTCATGTTTTCAACACCATTTATAGATTCTTCCAGAGATGGTGCAACAGAACGTAAAACCGTTTCTGCATTCGCTCCCGGATAAACTGCTGTTACCAAAACCGATGGCGGTGCAATATCAGGAAACTGTTGTAAGGGCAATTTTGTGAGTCCAAGTACACCTAATATCACCAATAAAATGGAGATAACGGTTGCCAGTACAGGTCTTTGTATAAATATTTTGAACATTTTCGTAAAAATTATTTTTTATTAATGATTTGCGCAACCTCACCAGTTGCTTTTTGAGGCTGGATTACTTGTCCTTCCTGTAATTTGTCGATACCGCTTAAAACAATTTGATCACCAGATTTTACACCATCGCCAATAAGATAGTTAGTTCCGCTTTTACCAATAATTGTGATAGGCATTTTGTTTACTTTATTGTCTTTGCCCAGAGTGAAAACAAACACTTTATCCTGCATTTCTATCGTAGCCGATTGTGGAACAAGAATTGCATCGCCGTGTTCAATTCCTAAACGAATTTTTCCTGTATTTCCAGAACGTAAAGTTCCGTTTGCATTAGGAAAAGTTGCTCTTAACGTAATTGCTCCTGTGTTTTTATCAAACTGACCGTCGACCATATCAATTTTTCCTGATTTGCCATAAGCACTGTTATCAGCAAGAACTAAAGTTACCGGAGGTAAATTTTTGATTTTATCTCCAATTGTATTTCCTGCGTATTGTGATTTAAATTTGATGAAATCAGTTTCTCCTAAAGAAAAATAAACAAAAACTTCATGTACATCAGATAATTTTGTTAATGGCTCAATATCAGATGCTGAAACTAAACTTCCTTGTTTTTTAGGCAATCTTCCAATATAGCCACTTACCGGAGCTGTCACATTGGTATATCCTAAATTAATTTTGGCAGATTCTACCATTGCTCTTGCTTGTTCGATATTTGCAGCAGCAATTTTTTGAGAAGCTTTAGCCGTTTTTAACTGATAATCAGAAACTACTTTGTTTTGTACCAAAGGCGTTAATTTATCAACTTCTAACTGAGCGTTTATCAAAGCAGCTTCATAAGCGTGAAGACTTGCCAAAGCATTGTTTAGTTGCTCACGAAACGGACGTTCGTTTATTTTGAATAAAGTCTGACCTTTATTTACATATGCACCTTCATCTACCAAAACGCGATCAAGGTTTCCGCTTACTTGCGGACGAATTTCAACATCAACAGTTCCTTGTATAGAAGCAGGATATTCAGCATCAGTAACAGCACTTGAATTCTGGATAGCTAAAACAGGCAATAGTGGAGCCGCAGCTACAGGGGCCTGTTGTTTATCTGCACAACTGCTTAGTACAAGCGCAAGAATAAAGCTGGTTATAATTACATTTTTCATTTTAATTTTAGTTTTAATTTGTTGGACATTCTCGTTTTTATATTTATTTGTGGTATTATCTGAATTCATATTTAAGTCTATTAAATTTTCTAACGTTGTTAAGTAAATTGATGCAAAAATTCATATAATAATGCATTCGAATTATGTTTCATAAATCGGTATTAAATTATTTATCGCTGTTAAGTAAAGGGCTAAAAAAAGCTTTTATTACTCTATTAAATTTTCTAACGTTGTTAAGTAAAATTGTAAAAAAAAAGGATTTGCAAATTTACCCATTAAATCATTTATCACTGTTAAGTTAAAATGAAATTTTTTTTATTGTATTGATTTTATGATTCCACCAATCGCATCTTTCAGAATTTGATTGTTGATGGTTTCCATGACCTCACTTCTGTTAATAATATTAATCGCGATTAAACCGTGAATAACAGAAAAGAAAGTAAAATATTTTTGTTTGATTACTTCCGGACTTGGATTACTGTTTTTCATAATTTCAGCAATCACCGCAGTAAATAATTTATATGGAGCTTCGGCAGCAGAACATTGTTGAGAACAACAGTTCATTTGTACGCCAAACATAACCTGATACATTTCAGTATCTGTAAAAGCAAAATCCCAATATGCCATCCACATTGCTTCGATTTGATCTTCGGGTTTTTCAAATTTAGCTTTAGCAATTTGAAGTTCTTTAGCCAATTTGATAAAACCTTTACCGGTCAATTCATTTAAAATTGCATCCTTATTTGAGAAATATTCATAAATGATAGGAGCAGTATATTCAATTTTGTCAGCAATCTTTCGCATACTCAGACCTTGCCATCCTTCTTCTTTTACGATAGCATAAGCAGCTTCAAGAATATTGTTTCTTGTCTCTTCTTTTTGTCTTAAAATACGATCTTTACTTGCCATTTTATATAAGTATTAAATTGTTTAACACCGTTAGGCAAATGTATGACGGTTTTTCTAATTATAATATAAATTAGTTATAATTTTTTCTTATCACTGCATAGATGTTGAAAAACAAGGCTTTTCCAAAGGTTTTAAATTATAAAAAATTTTGTTTTTATTGAAATTTGAATTCTTTTTAAGAATTTTTTAAGATTTATTTATTGGCAGAAACGTCGCCGAAATTAAAAAGGATAAAAAAGTTGATCACAACTTCCAGAATTTTCAGGAGCAAACCAGTTTGTTATCAAGAAACATTTGTCCCGCTGTTCACTATATCTTTTTCTGTCTAAAGAAGCCAGAAAAAGGATGCCGTTTCCATCGGGGCTAGGCGAGAAAACATCTTTTCATAAGATTTTCATTGTAAATGATGTAAATCATCAAAAAATGATATATATAATTCATCTTTAACCGGACTAAAGTCCGGCTCTGCAATATGTATCATTCCTCCGGAATTTTAAATCTATTTGTGTCATCATTAAAATGATTATAAAAGTTAAAAAAAGCAATAGGCTCGGTCTATTTTGTAGAGCTGGACTTTAGTCCAGTTTAAAATAGATTTGTTATATAGTAGTACAATTCAAAATTACCAGCGACAAATATGTACAAAACCATAATCGATTTGTACAATTATTTGCTTTTTCATTGTATGTACCTTTGTAATATTAGTTTAAATCAAAACATAAAAAAATGAAAGCAATAGGATTTAAAACCTCATTATCAATAGAAACGGAAGATAGTTTTATAGAATTTGAAACTCCAAAACCAATTCCGGACGGACATAATTTATTAGTGAAAATTCAGGCTGTTTCGGTTAATCCCGTAGATTTTAAAATACGCCAGAATAGCGCCAAAGAAACCATTTTAGAAACCCCAAAAATTATAGGCTGGGATGCCGTAGGAATTGTAGAAGCTATTGGTGATCAGGTTAGTTTATTCAAAGTTGGTGACGAAGTTTATTATGCCGGAGATCTTAACAAACAAGGCAGTAACGCAGAACATCAAGTTGTTGACGAACGCATTACAGGTAAAAAACCGAAATCGTTAAGTATAGAACAAGCTGCCGTAATGCCGCTAACAGGTTTAACGGCCTGGGAAATATTGTTTGACAGAATTCGTATCGATCCTGAAAAAGATAAAGGCAAAACCATTTTAATAATTGGCGGAGCAGGCGGAGTAGGTTCGATTGCGATTCAATTGGCAAAAAAAGTAGCAGGATTAACCGTAATTGCTACAGCTTCCCGTTCTGAATCAATAGAATGGTGTAAACAACAAGGCGCCGATTTTGTAGTAAATCATAAAAATTTGATTGAAGAAGTTCGCAGCGCAGGTTTTCAGCACGTTGATTTTATTTTAGATTTTGTAGATGTTAATCAGTATTGGAATGCCTTTGCAGAGTTGATAAAACCTCAGGGACATATTGGTTCTATTAGTGATCCTGTCGAAAATGTAAATCTTCGTCAACTAAAAGGAAAAAGTGCCAGTTTTCATTGGGAATTGATGTTTACACGTTCCATGTTTCAAACAGAAGATATGATAGCGCAACATCATATTCTAAACCAATTAGCTGATTTATTGGACAGCGGTACGATTCAATCTACCTTAAAAACTACTTTAAACGGTTTAACAGTTTCTAATTTAAAAAAAGCACATCAGCTATTAGAATCCGGAACAACAATTGGTAAAATTGCTATTAAATTTTAAAAAGCCAAAAAAGAATAGAAAGAAAAGCAAGCTTAATAAAGTTTGCTTTTTTTATAGTCAATAGTTTTTTAATACTAATAAAATTGAATCATTATAATTTGCTCAAAATTTTTAATTTAAAATATAAATATATTCTTACTTTTGAATTGTTTTTTAACAGAGAAAAGTTAATCACTAAATTTATTTTTTTAATTAAAATTGATAGTAATTTCACTATCTTTGTAAGGTCATTTATAAATGAAGTCAAGAGAATTTATTAGAGAAGCCATGAGAAATGGCTGGGTATTCTTGAGACAAGGTAAAGGGAGTCATGAGATTTATGAGAAAGAAGGAAAACAAGTTGTAATTCCTAATCACGGATCAAAAGAAATTGGAAAAGGATTAGAACAAAAATTAAGGAAAGAAATGGGGTTTTAACTTCTGTTAAATATAAAACTATGAAGACAATTAAAATTATTATTGAAAGAAACGAAGATGGTTTTTGGGGTTATGCAGAAAACGAAAAAGCAATTGTTGGTGGTGGTAATACTGTTCAGGAATGTAAACAAGATGTATTAGATTGTATAGAAACTTTAAAAGATTTAGATGCTAACAATAAACCATCTTTTCTTGAAAAAGATTATGAATTAGCATATAAGTTTGATACCGCCAGTTTATTGAATTATTACAAAGGAGTTTTTACCAACTCAGCTTTAGAACGAATTACGGGTATAAATCAAAAACAAATACAGCATTATGCGTCTGGTCACCGAAATCCAAGATTAGAGCAACGCCTAAAAATAGAAACGGCACTGCATAATTTAGGAAAAGAACTTTTAGCCGTAGAATTATAAACTTTTATTTTTTTCTCCATTTCATTTTTTTGTATTATTACAATAAAAAATCATGAAACTGTCAACCGCCATTAAAATTGCAATAGTGATTTTAATAACCCAAACCGCACAATCTCAGGAAGTAAAAAAAGAAACAAATTCAACCGAGACAAAATACACTATTGAAAACTGCGTCAACCACTTTGAATTAGACAAAGCCACAAAAACCAAAGCAGGTTATCAATATTGGTTTGCCGATAAAAACTTTACTCAGGAAAATACACTCAAAATGAGTATCGTTGAACCCGGAAAATCAACACACGCGCCACATCATCACGTCGAAGAAGAATTCTTTTATATTCTCGAAGGAACAGCACAATTTTATTTAGATGGAAAAACCGCTATAGCGGGACCAAATACCAGTTTTTACTGTCCGTCAAATGTTGAACACGGCATTAGTAATGCAGGAAATACCGATTTGAAATATTTGGTTATTAAGAAAGATTTGAAGTAAAGAATTTTTGTTTCTATAATCAATTTTGTTATTTCGACGAAAGGAGAAATCACCCTTGAAACTCTTCAAAGAAAATCGATAATCTTTGTCGATATACGAGTGTGATTTCTCCTTTCGTCGAAATGATATACTTTGTGTTAAAACCTTGCGGTTTTGCGAGATTAATTATTGTTGCGATAAAGTTTCCAATATTTTTTCTAAATTATCAATCGTCATTTTAAAGCCTTGAACAAAGCCCATTTCAATCATTTTTTCCATTCGTTCAAGAGATTCATTAAAAATCGTAATATTCACTTCTGTTATGCCGTTTTGTTCACTAAAAACATAATCCCAGTCAGAACCCGGCAGTTCGCGGTTTTCATTTTCGTCTGCAAATGCATTATGCATTTTAAAATTAGTTTTTGGCGTAATAGAAGTATATTCCTGAACCGCCCAGCGTTCTAGTCCTTCGGGACTTACCATTGCATAGAATCGTCGTCCGCCAACTTCAAAATTCATGTATTTTGTTTTAGATGACCAGGGTTTTGGCGCAACCCATTGATCTAGAATTTCAGCTTTGGTAAAAGCATCCCAGACCAAAGGCAATTCTGCTGCAAATTCTCTTTTTATCGATACTGTTTTTGATGGTTTGTCAACAGTAAAATCAAATAGCAAATCGTTTTTCATTTTTTCTGATTTTTTAATAGTTAATAATATTTCGTCAGGCTGATTCAATGCGGTTTCCCAAATTTCTTTATTTTTTTTATGCATTTATCAATCTTTCTTATTTTTATTATGAAGCCAATCGGTTGCAAATATATGTGCAACTATTTGGTTTCGCAAATTTTTTTATGATTATTTTTAAAATAATTAAAAGCAGAAGGCAATTTCATCATCTTGAAACAAAAAAAATATAACACAAAGTCTGTCATTCCAAGGAACGAGGAATCTCCTAAAAAAAAACACCTTCAAACATTACGTTCAAAGGTGTTTTAAAATATATATATTGAGGCAATTATGATTCTGTTGTACTGGTATCTTTTTTGCGATACACGAGATAAAATACTTGTGGCAAAACCGTTAAGGATAAAAACATACAAGTTATCAATCCGCCAACAATCATAATGGCTAATGGTTTTTGAACTTCAGAACCCATTCCTGTAGACAATGCTGCGGGCAATAATCCTAAAGATCCCATAAGCGCAATCATCACAATAGGACGGATTCTGCTGTAAATTCCGTTTGAAATGGCATCTTTTAAATGCATTCCGGCTTGCATATTTTCTCTAATCATCCCAATGAGGACAATACTATCAATTGCACTAACTCCAAACAGAATAATAAAACCAATTCCCGCTGATATCCCAAATACGGTTCCGGTTATCCAAAGTGACAAGAATCCTCCAATAAAAGCGTAAGGCATTGCACTAATGGCAACTAATGTATCTTTAAAGTTTCCGAAATTGAAATATAAAAGACATAAAATCAAAATCAATACGACAGGAACAATCATTGCCAATTGTTTAGAAGCTCTTTCCTTACTTTCAAATTCTCCTGCCCATTTCATAACGTTTTCTTTAGGCAGTTTTACTTCTGCGGCAACTTTTTTCTGTGCTTCATCGATTGTACTTCCTAAATCTCGTCCTTCAATACTAAATCCTATGGCAATATATCGACTGTTTCCTTCGCGATAAATAAATGTTGGACCCGTTTTGTATTCTACGGTCGCAATTTCTTTCAACGGAACTTTTTTGCCATTCATGGTTGGAATCAAAATATCTTCAATTTTTTCTTTTGAGTCACGATATTCTTTTTCGAAACGTAAGCTGATATCAAAGATTTTTTCATCGTCATAAAACTTGGTTGCGGCTTGTCCTCCAATTGTCATTCGGATCACGGCTTGCGCATCTGCAGTTGTAATTGCATATCGCGCCATTTTTTCGTCGTCAAGCTGAATTCTTAATTCCGGTAAACCAATGTTTTTATAGACATTAATATCTTCAATTCCTTTTACATCTTTAATCGATTTGGCAACTTTTGCAGCCATTTTTTCAAGTTCAAAAAGGTCATTTCCAAATATCTTAATTACAAGCGGACTTTTTACTCCGGCAACATATTCCTCAACATTATCCTGAATTGGCTGGCTAAATCCAAACCCGATTCCGGGATATACATCGAGTTCTTTTTTGATCTCGGCAATTAATTGCTCTTTACTGATATCGCGTTTCCATTCGTCCTGATGTTTTAATTCGATATGCAATTCGATATTAAAAAATCCCGTTGGATCTGTTCCGTCATTTGGTCGTCCCGTTTGTGTCAGGACGAATTTTACTTCTTCAAATTTCCTTATTTTGCCTTTCATTTCTTTCGTAAGCCTTACTGCTTCATCCAGATTGATACTGTTTGGTAAAGTGGCTCTTACGTAAATCGCTCCTTCATTCAACTTCGGAATAAATTCTGAACCATAAAAAGCAAACTTGGCGCAACATAATGCTAATAAAGCAAGGAACGCATATATTGTTGTTTTACGATGTCTGGTACTCCATTGAAATAATTTAAAAAGGTTTACTCTAAAGAAACGCGAAATCATATTTTCTTTCTCAACAATATTTTTCGTCAACATGACTTTACACATTGCAGGAACATAAGTAAGCGATAAAATCAAAGATCCTAATAGCGCATAACTTAAAGTAAAGGCTAGGGGAGAGAACATTTTTCCTTCCACTTTAGTGAAAGAGAAAATTGGCATCAACGCTACAATTAAAATAATTAATGCAAAGAAAATATAAGTAGCTACACTACCCACACTTTTCTTGATAAGTCCCATTTTGCTCATGCTGTTAAAGCGTTCCATTCCTACTTTATGGGCTTTCTTTTCGAGCGACACAAAGACCTGTTCGACAATAACTAATGTTCCTTCGAGCAGCAATCCAAAATCCAGCGCTCCCATAGATATTAAATTCGCAGGTAATCCCTGAATTCTCAACATGATAATTGCAAACAAAAACGAAAGCGGAATCACTGATGCTACAATCAAGGATGTTCTCCAGTTGTAAAGGAAAATAAACACGATTAACGAGACCAATAAAATCCCTTCAACAAGGTTTTTGGTAACGGTTTTAACGGTTGTATCGACCAATTTGGTACGATCGATAAACGGAACTATTTTTACATTATCGGGTAGCACTCTTTCGTTCAGTTCTACTAAACGATCTTTAAGTCTTTTAATAACTTCACCGGGATTTTCTCCACGAAGCATCACTACAATACCTTCAACAACATCATCATCTCCATCTAAACCAACTTGTCCTAGTCTGGGTTTAGCAGATATTGTAACTTCTGCAACGTGTTTAACTAATATTGGCGACGAACCTTTGGTTTCGATCAAAATATTACCAATATCTTCAACTTTATTAATCAAACCAACACCTCTAACCACATAAGCCTGATCGCCACGCTGGATAACGTCTCCGCCAACATTGACATTACTTTTAGAAACAGCTTCGTAAACATCAAGTGCTGACAGATTATAATTTTCTAAGATAATAATATACCCAGGTTACCACTTTAATTTTTAAGATCATAAATCTTGTTTCACTAAAAATGAATTACTGAAACAACTGAAAACACAATAATTAAAATTCGTTTCTTCTTCACCTTAGGATCTATATTTGCCTGAGAAATAATTTAAACTGTTGATTACTGTTGATTACTGTTGATTATTGTTTAATTATATATAAACTATAATTCTAAACAAAGATATCATGAAAACACTTTCTAATCACATTCTGGAAAGTTTTGCTTCTGTAAAAGAAAATCAGGAAACAATTGTAGAAAATAAAATTGACAACACAGAAGAAGTTGTTAACGAGGATGAATCTTTAGAAAAAGAAAAACCGTCTGAATAAGACGGTTTTTCTTTTTTACATTTGTTAGATGATACTACTGAAGTTTTCCAGATTTTTTCTCTAATAATGATTTCATACTGCTAGTAAACAATTTTGACGCTTCCTTACTTTGTATAATTTGATTAATAAGAAAAGTTAGAATGTCCTTTACATGTGTCGCATTTTCCAAACAAGCTTCGTCAGTATTAGCATGTAATCCTTCACTCAATTCACTATGTAAAATTCCTAATGGATTAACTCCATTTGGTTTTAAAATTTCAGGTAATAAATCCTTAATCAAATCTATTTTTTCTTGAGTAACTCTTGTTTTCTTAGTAGCTTCTAAAGCCGTTTTATATTCCTCTAAGTTATTTTTGTCAATCAAATCTGCAATCGAATCTAATAATTCATCAATTATTTCTTCAGTTATTCTTCGGTAATAAGAAAAAGCACCAATCCCATAACCTTGTGATTCACAAACAAGACCCTTTCTAAACGTTTTAGCATGCTTACCAAGAGTCACTTCTAGATTTTTGTCCATCTTAATTTCCCATTCAGGATATTGACCAGTCTTGTAAACATAATCTAGTTCCGGGCTAATATATATTATAAAATCTCTTTTGAAAATTTGACACGATTGACATCTATATTGCAATCTTAAATTAATATCTGAAATTGGAGGATTTGCTATACTGAATCCATTAATACCACTGTAATTATTAATTACACTGAAAGTTTGTATTGATTTACACCTTAAACATTCCATATTTATTGGAGGTTTAACTAATTTGTCTAAAGTAGCTGGGATAGTTAAATGTATTTTTCTAAAAAGCGAATAATTCTCTAAAAAATCTTTATCAGGCATATTTAATGATGTTTTTAACTAATCTTTTAATTAACAGATTTATAAATCAAATTTAAAGAATTTAATGGAACAATTTTAACATTTTTAATTAGTATTTTTCTACATTCCCAATACTCCTTTTGAAGCACCTAAATTATCTGTAAACTGTCGTCTTAAACTTGTCATTTGATCAAATGGTTTAAAAGAATAATTTCCTGCATATTGCTCTCCAAGTTTTGAAATTTGATCGTTAAGCTTTTGTGCTTGCGACGTTGCATTTTTCCAAGCATTTATATTGGCAGTAGACATTTTGTTTCTTTGAATACGATAAAGACCTAAATACTTGTCAAGATTTTTTGAATGCGGAACGGTTTGCTGAACTAATGATCTTAGCTTAATCTGATAATTATCCAGTAAGCTTATGTAGGATGGATTCTTTTTCAGTTCATTGTATGTCCAATTGTCAAGTTTGATTTCGCAAGTTTTTGATTTGATGTAATAATAGTTCTCATAATATGCTTCGTTGGTTTGACAAACTTTGTACCCCTGTTTCTCAACGATTTTTATAAGTTCTTTCGTTTTTGCATAATCAGTAATGGATTTCAGGCTTTCATCTTTTACTGCGTACAATTTACCAGAAGAATCATTTTTGTAAATGCTATAAATTGTTTCACTTAAACTACCGTCATTGTTGTATTCTAACGAACTATCCACTAGCTCGCTTTCGATATATTTCCCACGACGGTCATCTCTTCTTGCATAACGATATGTAATTGGAGTTGATGAATATGAACCGATGATTTCATCATCATTTAGGGGTTCGTTGCTCATAAATAAAACAGGTCTTTTAGTTTCGACAATGGTGTCATGAACTATCTGTTGTAATTTCAAATCTTTCTCTTTCATAAGTTTACAGATGTCCTCTGTGATTGATAAAGTAGTGTTTTGTTGACCGACTGTCCGTGTAGAAAATAAGAATGTGAAAATGGAAATAATCGCGTACGCGAAATGCATACAGTACTTTTGGTAGTGCTTTTTCATTGATGTGGTAATTTGGATTTATAAATGTTTAGTGAAAAAAGAAGCGTGGACAATTACACCAAACTAAATCCAGGGTTACCACACCCTTAAACAAGCAATGATGTAAAGCCACGCCATAGCGGCGTACCTCACATACATTATTGGCTTGTTAAATCGAGAAGCTGTTGAGCTTCAGGGTGGTAATTCGGATTTAGCAATAACGTAATTAAGCACGAATATTTTTACAATACAAAAATAGATAAAAAGGATAACGTAGGGAAATGAAAGAGATACATAATTTAAAAATGATTAATTTTGTATATATTTTAATGTTAGTTGGTCTAATATTTGTTTTATACCTATATATTTGTCAAACTAAAACAAAAAGCATGTCGAAATCCCCTTTGTTTATATCAGGTGAAATTCTGAAAAGAGCTAAAGAGCAAGGTTTATCTATTTCAAACATGTCTCTACAAAAGCTATTATTTATAGCAAATGGTGCATATCTAGCAAAAACAGGAAATCCATTAATTGATGAACCTATTGAAGTTTGGCAATTTGGTCCTGTTGTTAAGAGTGTATATCATGAATTTAAAAACTATGGGAGTACAGATATAAAACATATTCCATCATCAAATAGATTAGGTGAAGATAAAAACCTTGATGCTACTGCTGAAGAGGCTTTGGAATTTGTTTTAGAAGTAGCTAGCAAACTAGATGCTATCCAATTATCAAATTGGACTCATTTACCAGATTCTCCTTGGTCAAATGCAAAAGAAGCTGGTCAAAATATTATATCAAATGAAGTAATGCAAGGGTATTTTAAACAATTCATTAAGAAAAAAGAGGACTAATGGTATTTGATTCTGATGTTTTAATAAAGGCTGCTCAAAGTGCTTCCATTAGTTCAATGTCCATTCAGGAGTATGTTGCAGAATGTATTTCTTATGAAAAACATAGACACGATATAGAGCATTCTAAGCAAAATATGTATGAAAGAAAAGCATATGCTGGACAAATTTTTAGATTTACTGTTGTTTGGTGCTTTGGATTGTTTATAATTATTTTTGGCTGTGGATTAGGTAATCTAAAATTATCTGATACTGTTATAACTGCATTTATTGGTTCTACAACACTAAATGTATTCATTTTCTTTAAACTAGTTACAGAGTATCTTTTTAATAAAGAAGATCCACATAGTTAATTATTATTGAGGGTATCAATTACTTTTATTAGGGAAATCTATAATGTGTATTAATTCTTCAAAAACAATTCTGAGGTTATCTTTCAATTTATCTACATCGGATTTTTTTGAAAAATAACGTCTGTTGTGTGCACTTAAATCCCCCATAGTCTTAATTTTAGGAATGCTATCCTTTGCGTTTCGACCAATGTTCCATGTTGTTTCATTTTTAAATGAATCAATTAAAGCGCTTAAAGCAAAAAAATTACCTGTATTATCTTGTATTTTAGATACTATATTATGACTTTCGAAAGCCTCAATAATTAGAGTTTCTAATAATTTTCTAGTCATCACTGCGCATGCATCATACAGACCAAAATCATAACAAGCAGCAGTTTGTTTAGCAATCCCTTCTAAATAACCTCTTGTACCAGTAAATAATTCTAGTGGAAAATAATCGTTTGTAGGATTAATATCTTGAGGAACATTTAATATCGTATCTATTTCCACTTTTCTTGTTCTTTCTAAATGATACAATCCATTTTGCAAAATAAACTTAGCCGATTTATTCTTAATTTTCTTGGAGTTGCTTTTTAGATATGCTGATATATTCGAGTATTTCGAAACCTTTAACGCATCAAAACAGGATTCAATTTCTTTACTATTCACACCTTCTTTATTTTCCACTACTGTTAAAAAATAAAGAAAAAAATCAATTTTTCCACTTGCAGAAATATCATTAAAATCTTTAATGTTGGAAACGAATTTTTCTAATTTCATTGTTATTTTTTATTCCAGCTTTTAATATAATTTTTGCCCTTAATAGAAACAGATAAAGCTGAATTATTTCCATCAAGCCAACCTGTTATACTTTTAGCGCTTCGTACAGTTTGCTGTAAATCTTCTGGTGTTCTTAAGTTAAGATCATCATAACAGGTATAAATATGATTAGCAGTAATTGGAACAACTTTTAAAATTTCTTCTAAGTAATGGACAAATACTAGAATTTTTTCATGATCATTTTTACATTGAAATTTTTCATAAAAAACTTTTAAGCTATCTGCCTTATCTGGGTACAGGTTAAGATCAACTACTCTTTTTAAAGAATTTTTACTGCCTCTGTTTTTGGATTTTTTGACCTCTAAAGTTTCATTTGATTTTTTAGATTTACTTTTAGGAATTGTACCTGTTGTTCGGCTTATTATCTCAAGAGCTTTTAATTTTCCCTTTTCAATCAAAAAGTAACCATTAGTAAGTGGATTAATATAACCACTTCTTATTGCTGATTTCAAATTGGTCGAAAGGTTTTTTAAAAATGACGGAGATTTTCTCTGTGATTCGACATGTTTTTCTTGTAGATCTTTTCTTTCATAGGTAATCTCTCCAAAGTTTGAAGCATATAATGAGTAAACTAAGATCCACTCAACGTCATTACTAGGTAAATTATTAATCGAAATCAGCATTAAAGTAGGATAATCTGTGACACTTTGCGAGCCTTTGTTATTTGGTATAATCCGCTCTTCTCTAACTATAGATGAGTTCAAATTATCCTCAACTAATTCAGCATCAATTGTTTTATCATCAAAAATCTCAGTAGAAGAATTACTAATGTATTGTTGATTAGACAAATTACTAATTTTTGCATTATAAGTGTCTTTTAAAATACCAGCAAAATCTTTACCTACAGCATCACTAAATGTCGCTTCTATTATTCGATCAGTAGCTGTTTCATGTAATTTAAAAGTATTTACATTTTGAGAAAGATTAGTCGCGTTTCCACTCTCTGCATCTTTAGGTGTTCCACAATTTGTACATCCTAAATTATCCTTTTCTAAAGGAAAACTACATGATTTACATTTTAATTGAGTTAGACACCCTCCACAAAAAAAACCGACAGCAGGATATGGTTTATCACAGTTAAAGCACGTATTTGAAATATTTGTTTCCATAGTGCTACTAAATTAATAAGAAAAACAAATGTTATAAGAGAATACTCATATAATTATTCACTATTTTATTAACACATTAATTACAAATACTTAAGCTAAATATACATATTAATCAATCATTTTTTTTTATTCTCATCTCTCAAAGTCCCTTTCATAATTCCTCCTTCTTTTGCTGGACTTACTCTCATTAAATCCGACAAATCTTCTTCAATAGGTTTCTCTTTGGAAGTTTCTTTTATTGATTTATTATTTAAGGATTCTTCAATGTGTTGAGTTAATGTTTTCATAGTTTTTTAGATATGTATAATTATGCAATTAACTCTTTATACCTTAATCTTTCATCACAATTAATCAAGGTTAGATTAAACTGTTCCCCCAGACTCATTGTTCGGATGTTATATCGATAAGCAAATTCATCACAGTACCGATGTAAATGCTTGTCGCTTGTGAAATGATAGATTCCAACTATACCTCTTTTCAAAATCCCCCAAAATCCTTCAATTCCATTAGTGTGATATGATCCTTTTTTAAATAATCCTAAGTTATGTTTAATAACTTCGTGGCTATAGTGTTTTTCTAATCCACGATATCCTCTCCATCCGTCACTTACAATAGTTGAACCTTTTTTAACTTTTCCATCGATTATACCTTTTAATGTTTTTCCTCTTGCATTTTTGATAACTTGCGTATAAACAATCCCATTGTTTAACATTCCAAATACAGGTGTTTTGGTTTTTAAACTTCTCCCTTGTGTATTATCAACCTTTTTTCCCTTGCTACGATTTTTGTTTTTTCCTCCAACATAGGTCTCATCAACTTGTGTGATACCATCAAATTCGAAATCGTCTCTCATTCGAACTGAATTTCGAATTCTGCTTAACATAAACCATGCTGTTTTTTGTGTAACACCTAATTCTCGCATTAATTCATAGCTACTAATACCTTTCCTATTTGTTGTAAATTTAAAAATAGCTATGAACCATTTATCTAAGGGAATAGTTGATTTTTCAAAGATTGTACCTATTGTAACGCTAAATGGCAATCGACAATCTTTGCATTTATAGTAACCTTTATCTTCACCTCTTTTCTTAATTCGATAATGATTGTCACGTTGGCTTCCACAATGAGGACAAATAGGTTCTCCATTCCAACGTAATTTTTCTAGGTGTTCTCGACATGCTTTATCGTTGTTTAAAGTCTTACCCATGTCGTATACAGATTTAAAAATCTGTGCAGTATCAAGTTCAATATCAGGATGTTTGCTCATCTTTGTTTTATTAAAAATAATACTTTTTGGTGTAATTGGTAAGGTTTTTCTTATCTTTTTTAGACAAGTTGTTAACAATTTCACTGGGTCAGGGAACACAATTGGTGCAGGTTCAGGTGCTTCTTCTAAACCCCATTTAATAAGTAAATATCTTAGAATATCTTCGCAGGCCTCTTGAAATGAATTTGGTTCGAAATCTGGATATATTTCTTCATAATCAGTTTGTGAGAAATCGTATTCATTGTATCGAGTTGTGAAGTCATATTTAATAGAAGCCATAATTTTTAAGTTTGAATTATGGCGAATTCAACAACATTTCAAAATGAAATGAATTTTGTTTTGAAAAAGTTTATTTCAAATACACTAAAATCATAGGTGACGTGTTTTTCTCTTCTATAAATTAGGAGAGTTATCAACTGGAACATGTTTATAAGAAAATCTGTTAGCAATTGTAACAATTTGTATCTTTGAAATAACTTATAAAACTAACTGATTATGGAAAGATATGAAACAGTCGTTGATAAAAGAAAATGTGTTGTTGACTATATAAGTAATGTCAAAGAAATGCATGAAAGAATAGATAAAAACGGAAGTGTTTTAGAAATAAAATACTATTGTAAGGATGACGAGCTTGTAACTATAGAACAATTTCACGAAATTTTTAAAGTCAAGGAAAAAGAAATCTTGTTAGAAATTAAATTCATACTTGACACGGATATTTATAAAAATGTAAACTTGAATAGACACTATATCACATTAACTTCTGGTATAAATCCTTTTCAACACACTTTATATGGAAATAACAAAATTTATGCAGATGATATAAATTTTGGATATACTCATAATTAATCTTATTGAATAATTTTGTCTAACCAAAATTAACTAGCTATGAAAAATAAAATAATAAATTTACTAGAAGAACTACTTATAGAAACAGATAAAGTCGATCAAATTGGCATCAAAGTTTCAATAATGGAAAATACTGCTTTCTTAGCTCATCCGCGAACAATTGGAGAAATCGCAAATATTATGAATAATGTAAATGCTTATTTAGATTCTCCAAGTGACAGTAATAAAACTAGTATTGAAAAACTTATTCAGCGAATAAACGAAAAATATTAGGTCATAAAAAAATCTACTTTTTCAAGTAGATTTTCTGTTTGATACAAAGGATATATTATTATCTTAACTAATTATACTTGCGTACAAGACCCTGAATTATTGTTATATTGTATCAAAATACATTTACCAAAATTTAAAGTGGTAACCTGGGTATATTATTATCTTTTCTAATTGCGTAGGATTGATTTTGATTTCGAAGATTTTTTCTTCTCCACCAAAACTCACCACATCGGCAACACCGGGAACTGAGATAAGTTCTCTTTCGATTACCCAATCCTGAATGGCTTTGATTTCCTTAATAGGCAAATCACTTTTGATCACATATCTGAATATCTCACCTGTTGCTCCGGATGGCGGCTCGATATCGACATCTGCACCTTCCGGAAGATCTAATCCGTTAAGGCGATTTGAGGCATATTGCTGTGCGTAAAAATCATCAACATCATCATCAAATAATACGGTTACAACCGATAATCCGAAAAGCGAAATAGAACGTACTTCGGCTTTTTTAGGAATCGTATTCATTTGTTTTGAAATAGGAAGTGTGATGAACTTCTCTACTTCTTCGGCACTTCTTCCGGGCCATTGTGTAATGATTCTTGCCCTTGTATTCGTTACATCGGGAAAAGCTTCTATGGGTGTATGTATATAACTTACTATACCCGCGACTAGTAATACGGCTGTCAGGAAAAAAACTATAAGGGAGTTTTTTAGCGAGAAAGCCACCAGACCTTGTACAAATTTTTTCATGTCTTGTATGGTGTTTATCCTTTTTTAGGGATAATTAGTTTTTTAATCGTTCATGAATTAACAGGTGATTTTTAGTAATGACCATTTCACCTTCTTTCACTCCTTTATCAAAATAAATCCAGTTGTTATTTTTTATAATTGGATTAATTTCTCTGGTTTCAATCGTACAGTCGTCTTTGTAGATTAAGATGTAATCACGATTGTTATCAAAAATGGCAGCTTTTGCAGGAACAGAAGCTAACATTTCGCCACCTTTGCTTTTATCGATTACGATATCTGCCGTCATTCCGGGTTTTAATTTTAAGTTTTTGTTTTCCATTACGATTCTGGCTTTCAAAACATGCTCGTCGGCATCAAAAACTTTGGCAAGCGTTGCGATTTTTCCTTTAAAAATTTCTCCCGGATAAGCCGGAGTTGTTACATCTACCAACATATTTTCGGTAACGTTTTTAAGATTACTGGTATAAACATTTACCAAAACCCAGATTTCTTTTAAATCCGAAATGGTAAAAAGAGGTTCGCTGCCATCAGTTATCTGCATTCCCGGACTAATATTTTTTGCTACGATATAACCTTCAGTCGGAGCTTTTATCTGAAAAACTGATCTTTCGCTGCTGGCGCTAAACATGGCAAGATTTGCTCTTACATTCTCCAAAGAAGATTTTAAAACATCCAATTCGCTTTGTGCCTGCATTAAATCTTTTTGCGACGAAATTCCGTCATCAAACATTGATTTTGTTGCCTGTAAATTACGTTGCGCTACAGCTATTTGAGATTGAAATGATTTACTTTCAGATTGCATGCTGTTTAGTTCCGTACTTTTTATCTCTGCCAGAACTTGTCCTTTTTTTACATAATCTCCCAAAGAGAAAGTAGTTTTGGTAATAATTCCTTCAACAAGACTATTAAACTGAACTACATGATCAGCGTTATAAGTAATGTTTCCGGTAAGATTTATAGATTCGCTAACAGCACGCTTTTGTACCGCTTCTAGTGTGATTTTTTCTTTTAAGTCTTTATCAATACAAAATTTTTCGTCTTTCGTATCTTTGATTTCTTCCTTTTTGCCACATCCGTAAACGAGCATTAACCCAAGGATTGGGAGTAAAATAAGTTTTTTCATTATGTTTTATATTATTTTCTAGATAATCAGATTAGGTTTTAATTAATTTCCTCGCCGGCGATATAGCGCAGTTCTTCAAGATTTTTATTAAGATCTTTTTTAGAATTCAGCAGGATAGATTTGTTGTCTAAATATGCATCGACAAAATCAAGATATTCCAACATACTCGTGTTTCGCTGCATGAAGTTTTTGCGATAGCTTTCCAGAAGTTTATCCAAATCTGCTTCATAATTTGCATCAACACTTTCATACAATTTTTTGGTTACAATCAAATCTTCATAAGCTTGTAAAACTTCAGATTGTATACTTATTGTTTTTTCTTCGGTAAGCAATTTCCCTTGGTCGATAGCGATTTTTGCAGCTTTTATATTTCCTTGATTTCTGCTAAAAAAAGGAAGATCCAGTGAGAAGCCGAGACCAACAAAATCGTTCATCGTACTGGCGCCACGATCATAGCTAACGCCAAGGGTTACATCTGGTGTACGCATTGCTTTTTCGTATTTGTATTTGCTGTCGTTATAGTCATTTCCGAGTTTGATGACTTTCATATCGGGGCGGTTTTCTATAGCCGAAGCCATAAGATTACCTAAATTAATATTGTAGATATTCTTATTATCGGGAACAAAACCTTCATCTGTAAGTTTGATGAAACTTGCAGCAGGAAGATTCATTAAAACTTTAAGTTCTTTTTGTAATGAATTGTTCTCTTTTCGTAAATCGGCAATTTCTTTTAAGAATTGAAGTTCAGAAGCTTTTAATCGAATATATTCGCCTTTGCCAATATTTCCCTGTGTTACCTGATTGCTATATCCTTTTAGCATGGTTTGCATCGACGAAAGTTGTTTTTTGTAAATGTCTTCTTGTTCCTGAGTATATTGCAGTTCAGTAAGATTACCTCTAAATTCGATTTTTAGATTGCGCAAAAAAGTTTTAAAGTATTCTTTGGCGATATCAACGCCCACTTTTTCCATGGCGATCATCTTTTTACGTTTTCCGGCTGTCTGAATAAGTTGTTCTAATTCTGCGGTAACTTGAGATGTTTTTCCAAAATTGCCCCATAAAACAGGAACTTCTGAGGCCGTGGCATTATGCCAAAGGTTGATTTCGCCAATAGTAAGCGTAGGATTTGGCCATAACTTTGCCTGAATAACCTGTGCATCGGCAATGTCGATATTCAGTTTTTCGGAAATAAGAGAAATATTCTTTTCCAGAAACAAAGCCTCGGCCTGTGTTCTTGAAAGAACAATTGTATCGTTTATTGCAGTTTGTGCCACAATTTTTTGTGATACAATAACGAGAAGGGTTAAGATTATACGTTTCAAATTAAGTTGTTTTTAATATGTTGCAAAGCTATCTGCGGCATATTAAACCCTAATTTGATGTGTGTTATAAAGCGGTTAGAGTTACATTAGAATTCGATTAGAGTGGCGGAAATAAAAGTGTAACTGTTGTTCCTTCGTCTTTTTGAGAAGTAATCGTAAAATGGATATTATTCTGTTTAAAGATAATATTAGCCAAAGAAAGTCCAACGCCGCTGCCTTTTATATCGTTCACATTTTTACCTCTGTAAAAGGTTTGTTTGATAAATTTTAAGTCGTCTTCGCTAATGCCCGTTCCGTGATCTTCGATTACAATTTTAAGCTGATTCTCTTGTTGCAGCAGACTTATCTTTATAGGATTTCCGTTGGAGTATTTCACAGCATTTTCTATAATATTGTATAAAGCGATTTTAATTTCGTTGCTGTTTCCTTTTATAGAAAGCAGTTTGTCATTCACAATTTCAATCGCAATTTGTATCTGAGAACCTTTTAATGGGTAAATGTCCGGTAATTGATCGTTAATATCCCAAACGAGTTCATCGACCCTGAAAATTTCATTCAATTCTGTATTGCCTCTCAAACCCGAAAGCATCATCAGCGTATTCATCGTATCTTCAATTTGATAGACATTTTCTAATACTTTTTCAGACATTTCTTTGTATTCGGCACTTGTTCTGTCTTTTTGGGCAAATACTTCAAGATTTCCGGAAATTGCTGTTAAAGGTGTTTTAAATTCATGCGAAACATAATTGATAAAATTCTTCTGAATGATAAAAGTATCCGAAAGCCGTTTGAATAAATTATTGTACGTTTCAATTAATTCCTGAATGTCGTCTTTTGTATTTGGCGAAACAATATGGCGATCCAGCGACGAAGCTTCGATTTCGTTAACCTGATTTATAATATTTTTTATCGGACTATACGCCAGATTCGAAAGCACGCGACTTACTATATATATAATGACTAATCCGCTAACTAAAACCAGAATCATAATAATCATTAATCGGTTGGTAATGGTTTTAAATTCCTGATCATTTTTCTTCACAAAAACCACAAAATCTCCCTGATTATCATGGTAAAAACTCCCAAAATAAAAATGATGATTCGATTTAAAATTTAGTTTTCTGTTCTTTCTGATGTAATCCAATCTTTCAGCATTTATATTGCCATCGATCATTTTGTCACCATATACAATCTGATTTTTTGCATTGTAAACGCGCGTTATAATTTCAAGCGAATTTTCCCTGAATTGCTGACCAATTATCAAATGCTGATTTTCGGGTAATTCGTCTTTTTCAAGATAGAAAATCCCTGTTAGCAAACACGTTTTTTGAAGTTCGTTATAAATGATTTTTTCCGAATAACTATAAAAAGAAAAATACGTGATAATAGAAGCAATGACAAAGACCACGCTAAACGTAAAAGACGATATTAAAGTAAACTTATTGCGTATTTTCATAACTCTTCTTTAAGCATATATCCTGTTCCTTTTATGGTATGGATAAATTTATGATTTTGCTCGATTTTGTTTCTGAGATAAGAAATATAAACATCGACAACATTTGTATTATTATCATAATTAATGCCCCAAACAGCGTTTAAAATCTGCGTTCTGGACATTACCTTATTTCTGTTTTCTAATAAAAAAAGCAGCAATTTATATTCTCTTGGAGACAAATCGATCAAGGCATCATTTTCAGCAACTTTGTGTTCTTCGGGATTTATGGTCAAACTTCCCAATTTATGCAAAGTCTCTACTTTATCGTAATTAAATTTAGTTCTGCGCGTCAAGGCATTTACTCTCGAAATCAATTCCTTAAAATGAAACGGCTTAACCAAATAATCATCGGCGCCAGAATCCAGAGCATTTACCTTATCATCAGTATCGCTGAGAGCACTAAGCATTAATATTGGAGTATGAATTTTTTTGAAACGCATTAATTTAGTCAGCTGAATGCCGTCAATTCCCGGAAGCATAATATCCATCAGGATAATATCCCAGGTATTGTCCTGAATTAATTCTCTCGCAATCTCGCCGGTTTCAGCCAGATGCACCGTAAAATTGTTTTCTTCTAAACCTTTTATAATAAATTCGCTAATGCGTTTATCATCCTCAATGAGTAGAACATTCATAAGCTAATGTTGATTTTTGTATTGATCAGGAAGTGATAATAATTGAAAGTGAAATTGCCTGATGAATCGTTTTTAAAGAGAGAATCAAAAATAGCAATTAATTATCGCAATCGCTGTTAAAATTGGATTTTGTAAGAAAAGAAGATGCTTCATGAAGTTGTTTGTTAGAATTTTCAGGAGCTATTCCTGCTGTCCTTCCAAATCTTTTCCTTGCTAAAGAAGCAAGAAAAAGGATTTTCCCTCCCATCAGGGCTAGGGCAATTGGTTTTATAGGAAGGATTTGTTCATTTATTTTATAGATTATATTTCTTTTTTAAATCAGTGTAAACAGATTCAGCATCTTTATATATACTTTTGTCTAAATTAAATTTGATTATCAAAATTTCTTATTCTCAAAATAAGGTTGAATAAAAATAATAATAAATTGTAAGAAAAATAATATTTAAAAAGAATGTTTTTTCTTATATTCGTAGTTCCTATTATTACGACTTTTAAGGCTAAACGAATTTGCCCTTGTATTATGTGTGCGGTATCGGAAACGACCGTAAATGCTGTCGTAAGCATTAGGAACACTAATATACAAGGGTTTTATTATTCCTAATTTTTACGACATTATGAGTACAAAAACAATTTCAAAAGAAGCCGAAAACAGGCTTATGAATTTTTTCAACAACACAATCGAACCACAAGAAATGGCGAAAGCAATAAGGCAGTTAAATTACATACTTGCTTTAGGAGTTATGCGAGAAGATAAAACGCTGCAATTTCAATTAATGAACTTAGAAAACAGTTTTTATTGGCTAAATGAATTAGCTGAGGTTTTGAATCCTTATTTGGAAATGGAATAGGATTTATTTGGAAATAGAAATAAACTGAAAAAACCTTGATTTTTCTAAAATCGAGGTTTTTTTTCTAGAATGCACAGTGCATAACTTTAATGTAATTTTCATTTCCTATGCACTTAAAAGATCGAAGCTATTATCAATAAAATGTTTTGAAATATTTTAGAATATTTGATGATAAGTTACCTTTGCTAAATTTCATAATATTTTTATCTTTCGACATTTCTGTCAAATAATGTTGAATCTGATAATTAGATGGTAATTTTTTAAATTGTTGAGTGAAAGTTTCTAAAAAAAACCATGCATGATTGCCTATAAAAGATTTTGCAGCTACAGAAAAATAAGTCCTTAAAATAGCTTTTCTTCGATTATTAGATATAATTCTTACTTTAAGTAGTATTTGATTATAGTTTATGTAATCTTTATAATTTGTTAAATCGTTTATTCCATAAAAATCAAGAAAAGGGAATTGTAAATCATCATATAATTGAATAACAAAATCGTTCATTATTATTGCATATGGATTAGAACCTTCTTTTATGGAGACAACATTTAGCGTTTTATAATTATTACCGAGATTTGGGTCATCCAGATCTCTTACGGTTTCCAAGTAAGTAATTGAAAGGGGGATATCTTCTAATTCAGTATTATTTGCAACAAGAATTTTTTTTCTAAGTTTTTCCTTAAGTGGTGGTGATAATTTTAAAGTAGAATCGCATTCAGATGTTCTCCAAAATTGTAAAAGAAAAAAAAGTCTTGTAATACGACTATCTTTTTCAGTCAATACTTTCTCTACTAAATTTTGTAGATTAGAATTCCTAAATTTCGCTATAACATTATTAACAAATTCAGTTTCAATTTTAGAAAAGATATCTTCACATTCCTTACAAAAAGCGTCACTAACTGTAAAATCAATATTATTTTCAGCATTTTTATTTTCTATTTGTGTTGTTTTACGTTGCAAAAGATCTTCTAATTTTTTTGGGGAAGCTTCTTGTTGAAATTTGAAGTCTACAACTATCTTTCGGCTATCGATTCCCCAGTAAATTCCTTTGCTACGAGTATTTACACCATCTTCATTGAGTGCCGTCTTGATAATAAAATCACTTAAATAATGTGTGTTGCTTTTAGGTTTTTTTTCAAGAAGACACAGTTTGCATTTCATATGATTTAAAGATTTTAATATTATTCTTCATTTTGATATTCGCTAGTATTCATGTCGTGAATTAACATATCATAAATATCAGTTAATATATGTAATAATAGTATTATGAACTGAAAACCGATAAAGTATGATAAAAAATTAAAAAAATAATCAGAAATTTTATTTATATATTCCACATGCTCTTTCGTAAAATGTTTTTCTAAACTAACATAATTCAATTGGGTAAAAAACATTAAACCAATAACAACTATTGATAATATTATAGCATAACTTATTGACGCAATTAATCTTTCAGAAAAGATTTTATAATCTTTTGCATATTTACTAGTTGCTTCATAATTTGAGTAAAAAAGTTTTTTTCTCTTTTCCATTTTATCTGAAACTACTATTAATAGATTGAAGAATAAACCAGCAAAAATTGAAATACCTGTTATAAAGTATGTAATCGAGTTTTCGTTTAAAAGTTGATTTAGACAAATTAATATGGAAGATAATATAAAGGGAATTCCGTAATAAAAGAGATTCAGTTTAAGTTTAGACGAGATTAATTTCTCTCTATTATCATAGTAGAGAGAATGAATTGCTTCTTTTCTAATATTTTTAAGTTTTAAAATTTTCATTTAGTAATTTATTTCCTCTTTAACCTTTTCTAGTAATTTATCGGTAAAATCAACTATCTTTTGTAGATTTGGCGTTTTATTATCGTTTGATATTTCTAAAGGTAGAACTATGGTTGGTCTAACCTCAAATTTATCTCTGATTTTTGCATGAGCTTTTCTACCATGTTCATCTTCATAAAAAATTTTTGTTTCGTAATCTTCTGCATTTTCCATTCCTAACTCTGCCAAATCTAGCCCTATAGGTTTTTTAGCGTTAAAATCTTTAAAAAAACTAAAAATATTTTTTTTCTTCAAACCTTCTACAGTAATAGTAACTTTTAAGCCTGTGGAATCTTCAAAGGCACGATTAAATTTCTTCCTAGAATCTTTATTTTCAATTGTGCTTGTAAATGTTATTTTTTTAACTGAACTTCTTTTTAAATAGCTTTCTCTAAGTTCGGTGGGAACATGAATGATCCTCCTAAAAGAAGCGCCATATTTAGCAAAAATTTTTGTCAAAAATTCAATCAAAATCGAACCAATACTTCCAATGCTATAACTTTGAATCATTAAAATTCCCACTTGACTATTTGGCGGAGTCCACATTTTAAAATAATAAGGTAAAGATGCTAACTGTTTTTCAGAGATTTCGCCCACAGTTTTTGCATTATTTAAGATATCATAAATTTGATGCCCGTAGCCTGTATTACCGCCATTAATAATACCTTCAATTATACTTTTTCCAGGTCTATAATCAATATTTTTTGTACTTATTCCTTTGTTTTCATCCTTGTTTAGCCAAAATTTATTGTGAAATTCATCTAAAATCATTCCGACAAATCTTTTGTATAACTCTTCAGGTTTAATTGTATGTGGATTCTCTCCGCTTTTAGAAAAGTTTTTTCTGTAGAATTCGTTAAAATCTAGAAAATCTTCGTGTTTAAATTTTTCATTTAATGTGAAAGTGTAAATTGATAGTTCTAAATTAATAGTTGCCATGTTTTTTTATAAAATGATTGTTATATTAAAGGTAATTATAAAGCAAATTTTAAATCAATCAAAATGATTAGTTCATTACTCTAATGTGATAAATTTATAAATTATTTAATGAACGAAATTATGGAAAACCGTAAGGTCGTTTTTTTTATTTTCCGTAGAACGAATACTTACATCAAAAATATAAATTTACCAATCTAAACAACCACGTACTTTTACCTGATTTATACTCATGAAACCTAAATCCCTAGCCCTGATAGAAGGGAAATCCTTTTTTATTGTTTTTCACAATAAAAAAGATTGGAATGATAGCAGGAAACAGCTCCTGAAAATTCCAAAAAGCTTTCATTTAATTTAAACTTTCAAAAAATATAACACAAAGTTTGTCATTCCGAGGCACGAGGAATCTTCACGAGTAACTCTACAAAGATTGGCGATTTTCTATGTGGAGCTTCTTGTGGAGATTCCTCGTGCCTCGGAATGACATAAAATGAGAAAAAACTTTACGTCTTAGCGCCTTAGTGGCAAAAAAACAGGACTAAAGTGAAGCGAACAAACGAAGCAATAACTCCTAAATAATTTTTATTGAATTGCAAAAATATCTTCTTTCAATTCTTTTTTGGCTAAATCTTCAATTTTAGAATGATTACTTCCAACAGTTTTTTGTAGCATGATTAAATTTGCCCATTCAGAATTTGCAATATATTTAGCTTGAATTCTCCAGGAATCTGCATTATCATAAAGAGATATTGATTCTTTATTTTTAGTTAGAATGTCAATAAGTCTTGCAAGATTTATTGTAGAGAGCTGAGTAGGAGAAATTATATTTTCTGCCAAAAAATAACGACAAACTTTTCGATCAATACCTTCAATTAGTGTCAAATCATCTTTCTTAGAATTAATCCAATTTATAAATTGTGGTTTTAAAAAAGAATTAGATAGAGAAGTAAGTTTATCAGTACTATCGTAAAGTCCGATATAAATATTTTTATTTAACCCAACTTCTGCAATTTTTTGAAGTGTTTTTAATTCTAAATCAGTTTTTGAATTTTCGACTTTAGAAATATAGTGTTTATTAGAACCAATTCTTTTTCCTAAATCTTCCTGTGAAAGTTTTTGTTGTAGTCTAAGGTATTTTACTTTTGAACCAATAGTTAGGTATGGTTTTATTTCGATTAAATCAGAATATTTGATTGTATTTATGGGATCTAAATGAAAAAAAGATTCAAATGCTTTTCCACTTGGAAGCGTTAATTTTTGAATTAAATTTTTCCATGCTAGTGCATTATCTTCCAAAACAACCGAAGAGAATAAATTTTTATCTTCTATGAGTTTGTAACCAAAATCATTTTTATCTAAATTAATTTTTTTAAAATATTTTTTTAGATTTAAAATGCGATGTTCTCCATTTCTTGAAATAAATGAAATTTCAGGAAATTTGACGTCAATGATTTTTATAATTCTATTATTGGTTCTCATTTCTTTTTTCTAAGATTTGGATTACTTGTATCAAATAAAAAACTTAAATCTTCTTTATTTTCTTTTACAATTTCTTTAGCTACTTTCAGCTTTTTTGCAGGCATACTTCCCTGATAGACAACCTGAGTTTGAATAATTATCAAAACTTCAAACTCAGCGTAACTTGCGTGAATATGTGGTGGCAAATGATCGCCTGAAAAATATTCAATTTTTATTCCTTCAACTATAATAAACGTAGGCAATTTACAAAATGTTATTTAATTAAGCAACTTTATAATAATTCATAAATTAGATAATTTTTTAAAATCTGTTTTACATTATTATTTCATTTCAAATTTATGTATTTTTTCTTACAAATATAAGAAATTAAAATACCTACAAGGTTGAAAAAAACCTTGCAGGAAAACTAAAACCTGAAACTTGAAACAAAAAAATCAAAAAAAAAGGACGATGCTATATCAAGCACCGTCCTAAGGCAAATTTTGATTTACATTCTAAACCATTTCTGATTTAAATGCCGCATTTAATAATTGCGTACAGTTTTTGGTAAACTACTATAGAAAGCTAAACGCAGGTTATTCGTTTATGATATCGCCTTCTTTAGTTTCTTCGCTGGCAATTTTCACCAGTTTATCTTTCAGATTTAAATCACCGAATATTTCAATTTTATCGTCGATTTCTCTACCTTTTTTCACAGTAACTCGCGTTGCTTTATGATTGATTACTTTAATAACAAACATTCCTTCGGCAGAATTTACCAATGCTGATTTTGGCACTACAAAAGTGCTGTCTTTCGCGTTAAGCGGTAATAAAACTTCGGCAACCATTCCTGGTAATAAATCCTTTTTTGTGTTGTGCACGTCCATTTCTACACGCTCAGAACGTAATTTTAAATCTAATGCGCCAGACATTCTGGTAATTGTTGCTTTAAAGGTTTCCGGTAACGATTTCACATTAAAACTCATTTCGTCGCCCGTGTGTAAATATCCTGTGTAAAGCTCAGGAACTGAAACCGCCAAACGCAATTTGTCTTGTTGCTGAATAGTCAATAAAGGCAAATCTGAACCTTTTCCTGCCGGACCAACAAATGTTCCTAAATTCACGTTTCTTGCCGCTACAACGCCGTCAAAAGGAGCGCGAATTTCAAGATAACCTCTCATAATCGAAACTTCTTTATGAGCCGCAATTGCCGCCTGATATTGTGCATAATCAGAATTTTTCTTTCCACTTGCCATTTCCAGATCGTTTTTAGAAATCGTTCCTTCCACTTTGCTGGTTTCATACAAACGGTTGTACGTGCTTTTGCTTGTTGTATAAATCGCTTCCATCGATTTTAATCTTGATTCGGCTGCAGCCAGTTGAGAGCTGATTTCAGGCGCTTCAAGAACGATTAAAAGCTGTCCTTTTTTTACTTTAGTTCCAATATCAACTTTTAGTAATTTTACAAAACTGCTTACTTTCGCATATAAATCAACTTGTTGAAAACCGGTTAATTCGGCTGGTAAACGCAGCTCAGTTGTTAGTTTTTCTTTGTTTAAAAGAAACGTTTCAGTTTTAGGTTCTAATTCAGCAGTAACAGTTTCTTCTTTTTTAGAATTACAACTGTTAAGGAAAAATAGTGCTGCAAAAAACAGCGCGCTAAATTGTATTTTATTTTTCATTTTTAGGATTTAATGATGAGATATAATGGATGCTTTCTTCGTCTTCAGGATCTAAAGAAACAGATTGTGTTGTTGTATGTTCTTGCGCCCATGCAAAGATAAGCGGCAGGATTAATAATACGGCAAAGGTCGAAAATAATAACCCGCCAATTACGGCTCTTCCTAACGGAGAAACCTGATCGCCACCTTCGCCGTGACCAATTGCCATTGGTAACATTCCCGCAATCATCGCAACAGATGTCATGATAATTGGACGAAGACGCAATGCAGCAGCTTCACGAGCAGATTCTAAGGCATTTCCGTTTAGTTTTCGAAGCTGTTCAGCATTCGTAACCAATAAAACGGCATTTGCAATTGAAACCCCAACAGACATGATGATTCCCATATACGATTGTAAGTTTAACGTTGAACCTGTAATTGTCAGCATTAATAATGATCCTAAAACTACCGCCGGAACCGTTGTTAAAATTACCAGCGAAACCTTGAACGATTGAAAATTAGCGGCTAACATTAAGAAGATTACAAAAATGGCAACCAATAATCCGACTTGTAAACTACTTAATGTTTCGCTCAATACTTTACTTAATCCAATCGGAGTTATGAACAAACCACGCGGCAATTCTCCTAATGAATTAATTGTTGCATCCACATCTTTTACTGCCGTACCTAAATCGGTCTGAGCAATATTGGCTGTAACTGTAATGTACGGCATAGCCCCTAAATTGTCATTCTCACCGCTTACATAACCCGGTGTAATTTTGGCAACGTCACTTAATACAGGACGAAGCGAGTTTTTTAATACCGGAATTTCTCCAATATCTGTTTTACTTTTCATTTGATTCAGTGGCACCTGAACCTGAACATTGTATGATAATCCGGCTCTTTCATCGACCCAGGTATTTTTCTCGGTATATCTTGAGGATGAAGTCGACGCTACAAGAGATCTTGAAATATCATTCATATCAACGCCCAATTCAGCAGCACGAGTTCTGTCAATATCAATATTCATTGCAGGATAATGAATTGGCTGACCAATTTGAACGTCTCTGAAATAAGAGATTTTTTTCAGTTTCTCTACAATTTGATTCGCATATAACTCATTTCGCTTTTTATCTTTTCCTGCAATACGAACTTCGATTGGAGTAGGAGATCCCTGGCTTAAAACTTTATCAGTCAATTCGATTGGCTCAAAAGAAAGTTTTACATCCGGAAGTACTTTTTTGATTCGGGCTCTAAAGTCGTCCTTAAAATCATCCATATCCACGTGATATTCTTTCAAACTCACTTGGAAAACTGCTTCATGCGAACCTGCCATGAACAAATAAATCGGGTTAATTGAGAATAGCGACGGGTGCTGACCAACATAAACAGATGAAATTCCGATATGTTCTTTGCCCACCATTTTTTGCAATTCTTTCAAAACAACAATTGCTTTTTCTTCAGTTCGTTCTAAACGAGTTCCATCGGGAGCGCGCATTCTTAGCTGAAACTGACTTGAATTTACTTTCGGGAAAACATCTTTTCCAATAAAAGAAATAAAGACAACCGCCAGAACCGTAATTCCAATAAGATAAATTAAGGCAGTAGCTTTTTTATAAGGAAATAATCGATCAAGCGTTCTCATAAAACGGATTCTGAAACGCTCGAAAGCACCAATTTTTCCGTTATTGTTCGTATCGACTCTTTCAACGTAGCCTTTTTTCTGAGTAATCAGATCTTTTTCAGATTCAGGAGTTAAACCGCAATCATTAAATTCAGCTTCATCATCAGTAATATCCGGACCATGTTCGTGTTTTGCGTGACCTTTCATTAGCCAGTTTGCCATTACAGGCACAAAAGTCTGCGAAAGTAAAAATGAAATTACCATCGAGAATCCAATTGCTAAAGCCAACGGCAAGAACAACGCTCCCGGAATACCAACCATTGTAAACGCCGGTGCAAAAACCGCCAGAATACAAAGCAGAATCAATAATTTAGGCAAAGCAATTTCCTGACACGCATCCCAAATGGCGAGCGCCTTGGGTTTACCCATATCAAGATGCTGGTGAATATTTTCGATTGTAACCGTACTTTCATCCACCAAAATTCCAATCGCCAATGCCAATCCGCTTAAAGACATTAAGTTGATGGTTTGCCCGAATAATTTCAGGAATAAAACCCGGATATAATCGAAATAGGAATCGTTAAGATTACAATCAATGCAGCACGTCTGTCGCCAAGGAAAAGTAAAACCATTAATCCGGTTAAAACCGCACCAATAATTCCCTCAGTAATTAAACTTTTTACAGAATTAATTACATAAACCGACTGGTCAAATTCATAAGATAATTTTACGTCTTCCGGTAATGTACTTTGAATTTTAGGCAATTCCGCTTTTAATTTCTGAACCACATCCCAGGTCGAAGCATCTCCTGCTTTTGCAATACTAACATAAACCGAACGTTTTCCGTTTACCAAAGCATAACCTGCCGTAATATCTGCACCATCTTTTACTGTGGCAACATCGCCTAATTTTAAGTTTTGAACACTTCCTTTAAACAACGGAATATTTTCAAAATCCTTAACTTCTTTAATCGTATTATTTGTTGGTGATATATAATTGATATCGCCCATTCTGACATTTCCGGAAGGAGCCGTTTGGTTGTTGATACGAATGGCTTCTACAACCTGATCCGGCGTCATATTGTGCGAACGCAATAAATCAGGATCTACGTTAACCTCAATAGTTCTTGGGCTTCCGCCGAAAGGCGAAGGCGATAATAAACCGGGAATCGACGTAAACGAAGCACGAACATAAACGTTGGCTAAATCCTGTAATTCATTATTCGATCTAATTTTACTGCTCAAAACCAATTGACCAATTGGTAATGACGAAGCATCAAAACGAATAATAAACGGTGGCTGGGTTCCCGGAGGAAACGCTGCCTGAATCCTGTTCGAAAGAGAACTTAATTCGGCCGCAGCCTGTGCCATATTTGTGTTTTCATAATAGGTTAATTTCATGATCATTAACCCCTGAATATTTTTGGTTTCAATCGATTTTACACCATTTGCAAAGGGTAAAATGTTGACATAAGTTTTAGCAAAATAAGCCTCCATCTGGTCTGGTGTATAACCTCCAAAAGGATGCGCAATATAGATTACCGGCAAGTTCATTTTAGGCAGAATATCTACCTTAATGTCCTGGATGGCACCAATTCCGAAGAAAAATAGACCCGCAACCAATACTAATATGGAGATGGGTTTGCGGAGTGCGAAACGTATTAAATTCATTAGGCTCTATAATTAAAATTCATTTATAAATAAGTCAAAATTGCCCGTTGCGGCCACTTTTAGCAAATACGATTGCCACACATTGTTGTTGACGATATCACGATCGATTTCGGCACGATTTAAAGTAAACAGTGTTTGCGTTAAATCAGTCAAATCTGTCAAACCGTTTTTGTATAAAGTCGATTTTTGCAAATACGCTTTTTGTGCCGCATTAACCTGAATTGGCGCTTCGGCAAAATTTTCAAGCGTGATTTTTATTTTATCATCAGCAAAACTCAGTTGCGACTTTAATTCCCTGTCAGCCTGATTGTATTCTTCCTGTAAACCCTGCGAAACAAACTTTTGAGCACTTACTTGTTTGCTCATTCTGAAAGGAGTAGTAAGATTCCAGCTAATTCCAATTCCAACCAAATAGTTAGAACGATCCGGATTTACACCATCCCAATAATTTCTTGAAAATGCGGTTTGATCCGTTGCATATGTTGACTCAAAACCTGAAGCTCTTGTTTGTAAAACACCAAAAGCAGTCATTGTTGGATAATAAAAACGCTTGTATAATTTTACCTGCTGATTGCTGTAATCAATTTTCGTTTTATAATATTGAAGCAACGGATGAAGACTATCAGTAGTTTTTTCTGCCAGTAAAAGTGCTTTCGGGATATCATTTACAAAAAGTGTATCTGTAGCAAAATCCTGCGGAGCAACACCCATTAAATCGACCAGTTTGTTGTTTTGTTCCTTAACAAAGTTTCTCGCCAGATTTAAAGCAATTTTAGCTTTAGAAACTTCGGCTGTAGCCAAAGTAGAATCCACTCCGGCCAATAATCCGTTTTTAACGCGGGCTACGGCTGTTTTTTTGAAAACTTCGGCGCGGTCTAAATTCTTTTGCTGAGAAATCAATAAGCGCTGACTTGCCAATAAATTTAGATAAGCGGCAGAAATTTTGATTTCTTGTTGAAACATTTCCTGCTTCAGATCATTTTCTCTCGCCTGAACATCAACTTTTGCCAAATTGATTCTTTCCTTCGTTTTTCCGAAAGTGAAAAAATCCCAATTCATGTTCACTAAATACAAGGCTCCAAAAGCCGAATTCCAGTTTTGATCTGGTAAAGTTGGTCCGGAAGAAGCCGTTCCTAAACCATTAAATCCGTACAAAGCCCCATTTTGCCCGTTAATAGTTCCGTAATCTTGTTGGGCAGACAAGTTTAAATTTGGCAAATAATCACGGCGGGATTGTTTAAGCGATTCTCGCGAGGCGCTTGTGTAGTTGGTTTTTGCTTTTATCGAACCGTAGTTTTCAAGACCTGTTTTAATAGCTTCTTTTAAAGATAAGGTTTGTGAGTAACCGATTGATGCAAAAATCAAGAAAAATAATAAGGTAATTTTTTTGAAATACATAAAAGTTCGTGGTATCAAATTATGGAGCAAAATTATTTCTCTTACGCTGATAAATGCCATCTTAAATGATGTACTGCAATAAAAAATGACAAATTGAATTGGTCATTTTTTGGAAATATTAATTAAATAATTGTGGTTAATTTGTAAACTATTTAAGTTTTAAAAATGAATAAAAAATTTGATAACATATTGGATAACAAATGGTGGCAGGAAATTGCCGTTGTTGCCTTTTCATTTACAATTTATACGTTAAAAAATGACTGGATGTTATTTAGTTCTTTTACTTCCATTTCAATGGGCGTTTTCTTTTACTGTATATTGTATATGCACGCCCAGTTTAATCGTTTTTTTCTGCTTCCGATATTATTTAAAACCCGTCGCCCCATAACTTATATACTATTAACGCTATTTGGGGTTTTTGTTTTTTCGGTCATTTTGTATGAAATTACAATGCTTGACATGTTTAGCAATTGTCGTTTATATCAAAATTCACATCAAAGAAGTTATGTGTATCAACTGGCAAGTGTTT
Source organism: Flavobacterium sp. N1736 (assembly GCF_025947065.1). Classification (NCBI taxonomy): domain Bacteria; kingdom Pseudomonadati; phylum Bacteroidota; class Flavobacteriia; order Flavobacteriales; family Flavobacteriaceae; genus Flavobacterium; species Flavobacterium sp. N1736. The sequence goes on along the minus strand of NZ_CP109994.1, from coordinate 1,868,864 downwards.
TAGGAACTTTGGTTTGTATCTTGAGTCCGATTATAGTTTTTAAATTCTACAGAATTCACAGAAAACAAACCGATGAAACGTTGCTGTTCAACCAAATGCAGCTGAATTCTTTAAAAGGACAATTAAATCCGCATTTTTTATTCAATACTTTTAATACGCTGTACGGAATCAGTCTTGAATTTCCGGACAGAACGCCGGATTTGATTATGAAAGTATCGCAATTAATGCGTTATCAGTTAGAAAGTAATAATAAACAATGTGTATCTTTAGAAGATGAACTGGAGTTTATAAACAGTTATGTGCAGCTTGAAAAAGAACGTGTGGGATATCGCTGCGATATTACATACGATTGTAAAATTGACAATGAAAATACCTATAAAGTATCGCCAATGCTGTTGATTGCGTTTATAGAAAACGCATTTAAACACGGAACCTGCGCTATCGAAAAATGTTTTGTTCGTATTATTGTAACAGTCGAAAACGGTTTGCTGCATTTGCATATTGTAAACTCAATTCCGACGAAAAAAACGGATGTTGTTTCGACTAAAATCGGATTAAAAAATACGATTGAACGTTTGAATTTGATTTATGGAAAAGACTATAAATTAAATATTCAGAATGATAAAAATACCTACATCGTAGATTTGAAATTACAACTGAAAAAGCTTGTATAATGAAAGAACCAAAAAAATGCATTATTGTTGATGATGAGCCGGCTGCGCATTATGTTTTGGCGAATTATATCAAACAAAATCCGCAATTAGAGTTGGTTTTTCAAGGCTATAATGGTATTGAAGCAATGGATTATCTTCGGGATAATAAAGTCGATTTGATGTTTTTGGATATTAATATGCCGGAGATTTCAGGAATGGAATTATTAAAAATTATTCCAACACATCCCAAAACTATTTTAACAACTGCTTATTCTGAATTTGCTTTAGAAAGCTATGATTACGGCGTTATTGATTATCTTTTGAAGCCTATTTATTTTCCGAGATTTTTAAAAGCGGTTGATCGTTTTTTTGGAACTGAAAATGTAAAAGCCAAGGAAGACGAAGTAATAGTGAATTCGGTAAGCGTAAAAATAGATGGCTATTTTGTTGATATTGAACTGGATCAGCTTTTGTATGCTCAAAGTTTTGGAAATTATGTGAAATTGCACACGACAAAGCGAACGTATCTGGCATCGATTACAACCAGTGAATTTGAAAAATGCCTTCCGGAGAAAAACTTTATGCGAATCCATAAATCATATATTGTAGCGCTCGATAAAATTGATGAAACCGAGAAAGATTTCGTTGTCATCAAAAAAGAAAAATTACCAATTGGGATTACTTATAAAAGAGAACTTTCTGACAGACTTAAAAAGTAGTTATAAGTTTTGCGTCTGAAACAGAAACTGAAGACTGAGACTAAAAACGGTGACTTTAAAAATTATAAATTTTTATATTTCATTAAATAGTAATACTTTTATTACGTCTTTAAGTTTTTAATTTAAATATTGAAACCATGAAAAACGTAATTTTTACTCTTGTTCTTTTATGTGCCAATTATTTGATGGCGCAAAATGGAATTATGCCTACAGGAGAAATCACACCACCGGAAAAAGTTCGATTTACTTTTGAAAAAGAATACCCAAATAAAAAGCCGATCTGGGCAATTGATTATGTTGGTGATGATAATGATGAAATTAGATACGAAGCAAAATTTAAGACAGATACAAATGCTGAGGCATTGGCGGTTTATGATAATTTGGGGATTTTAAAGGCTTATGAATTGCAAATTCCGTTGAGCCAGCTTCCGCAGAAAGCGCAGGCTTATCTAAAGAAAAATTATCCGGCCAAAGCAGTTCGCGAAATTGCAGCTGTGGTTGATTATAAAAACAAAACAACTTATGAAGTTATAATAGAAAAAGAATCAAAATTTTATGATGTTGTATTTGATAAAAATGGAGGTTTTGATGTCATCATTCAAAAAGATTAAAAACAAGCTTACTAATTCAAACTATATTTAAAATGACAAACCCGACAAGTTCAATACTTGTCGGGTTTTGTTTTATAAAAAAATATTAATCGGTTGAATCATTATTTAAAAATGTAAGAATTTTATCTATTTTTATTATATGAATAAGGAATTTAATTCCGTTATTTGCGGCTATATAAATTAAAATTTAAAAATGAAAAACATTTTATTACTTATAGCTTTTTTATGCAGCAGTTTCTTAATAGCACAAAAAGGTGTACTGGTACCGCCAGATGCTGTTACTATAGCTTTTGAAAAACAAAATCCTAAAAAAATTGCTTCTTGGTCTATAGAGTATGGCAAAAGTGATGATGTTTATTTTGAAGCGACATTTAATACAACGGCAAAAAACAAAGCATTTGCACTTTATGACAGCAATGGTGTTTTTAAGTCTTTAAAAACACAAATTCTAATTGCGAAACTGCCTTTAAAAGCCCAAACGTACCTGAAAAAAAATTATCCGGCTAAAGGCAAAGTGCAGCCAGTTGGTAAAATTTTAAACAAGATTGACGATACTAACTCAGAAACTTATATTGCTGAAATAAAAAAAGATAAAAAACTTTATAATGTAGTCTTCGATAAAGACGGTGAATTTATTAAAAGAATTGAAATTAGTTTCCTATAATAAAATAACAAACCCGACAGGTTTTAAAAACTTGTCGGGTTTAATGATCGTGGACTTTATACTATTACAAATTCATTCCGCCGGAAACCTCGATGCGCTGCGCATTTACCCAACGGGCTTCTTCGGTACATAAAAAAGCAACAACGCCGCCAATATCGTCTGGCAAACCAACTCTGCCTAAAGCGGTTATTGAAGCTAAGTTTTTGTTTAATTGTTCATTATCGCGAACAACTCCGCCGCCAAAATCAGTTTCTATGGCACCTGGAGCCACAACATTTGCTCTGATTTTTCTTTCTCCTAATTCTTTCGCCTGATATTTTGTTAAGGTTTCGATTGCGCCTTTCATAGAAGCATACGCTGCATAACCCGGGAATGAAAATCGTGCCAAACCAGTAGAAATATTTACAATTCCGCCGCCGTCATTCATTACATTTAAAGCTTTTTGCGTTAAAAAGAAAGGTCCTTTAAACTGAATATTAGTTAATTGGTCAAATTCAGCTTCTGTAGTTCCAATAAAAGAATTATGAATACCAATTCCGGCATTGTTTACTAAGAAATCAAATTTATCAGTTTTAAAAGTGTTTTTTAAAGCGGTTTTTACTTCTTCAAAAAAGCCGTCAAAAGTTCTTGAATCAGCCACATTTAACTGAATTGCAGCAGCTTTTTGACCTAAATTTTCTATTTCTTTTACGACAGCATCTGCTTCGTCTTTTTTACTGTTGTACGTTAAAACAACATCAATTCCTTTTTTAGCAATGGCGATTGCCATATTTTTTCCTAAACCTCTGCTTCCGCCTGTTACCAAAGCGATTTTTGTATTTACTGCCATTTTTTAATGTTTTTAAATTTGATTATTTGTGTTGAAAATATAGTCACAGATTAAAGGTTTAACATGATTAAAAAATCTGCCTTATCTGCTAAATCTGCGTGAAAAAATTAAACACATAGAAACATAGATTTTATTTTGAATTAAAAAGAATGTAAAAAGAAACTAGTTTCTAACGCATCGTTCTATGTGTATTTAAATAAATGAAATGCCTTTTATAAAGTTACTGAAAAGCTATGTTTCTATGTGTTTAAAAATATAGTCACAGATTAAAGGATTAACATGATTAAAAATCTGCTTTATCTGCTAAATCTGTGTGAAATATCTTTATATGTGTTTAAATTTCTTAATTAGAATGCATTGCATTAAAATGATTTCTCAAATCTTCTGCGCTTGCATTTAATCTCGTTTCGCTGGTTCCGAAAGTAAGTTCGTTTCTGCCTTGTTCTAATTGATCGAAAATTGAAATAATAAAATCACTTACACTTGGATGCGCGTCGTGTAAACCAACACCGCCAAGATCTGTATTTAATGCAGGCGGAATAATCTCGATTACTTCAATATTTTTTGATTTTAATAAATGGCGAAGCGATAACGTAAACGAACGGAAAAATGCTTTTGTAGCTGAATAAACAGGAACTTTTGCAAATGGCGAGAATGCCAATCCTGAAGTTACGTTCATTACCGTTGTAAGCGATTTTAAGTTTATAAACAGAGAAGTTAAATGTAAAGGAGCTTCAATATTTGTAGCAATTTCACTTTTCATGCTTTCGTAAAAATTGTTATCATCTACAGAAATCCATTTTTGAATTCCTGCATTGTTCACTAAAACATTCAAATCGCTGTGATTTTCTGCAATCCAATTATAAAGAGCAACACGATCTTTTTCATCAGATAAATCGCAGACTTTTGTAATTACTGAGGGAAATTTTGCTTTCACTTCATTTAAAACAGATTCACGTCGGCCACAAATGATTACAGTATTATTTTCTTCAATAAATCGTTGCGTAAGTCCAAGTCCGATACCAGTTGCACCACCGGTAATCAGAATTTTGTTGTTTGATAATTTCATCTTTTTCATTTTTTAAATTGATAAGACAAAGGTAGGAGCGAAGTAGGTTTGGGGAATTGTAAATATCAAATCGATGTTTGCAAAATTCAAATCAGGATTTTATAAATTCAAAATATAAATTTCAAATTTAAAAATTCAAATTCTTTTGCTGAATCCACAAAGTGTCTTTTATTAGTGTGGTTGCTTCGTTCCTCGCAATGACACCAACTTTGTGGTAATGAATTGTGTTACAGTAATCTAAAATCAACAATCTAAAATCAACAATCTAAACTCTAAAATCTAAAATCTAAACTCTAAAATCTAAACTCTAAAATTATTAATTTACAATCTAAAAGCTAAAGGCGTAAACGTAGTTTGTTTTTTGAAGAAGTTAGAAAAATGCGCCAATTCTTCAAAACCTAGAGAATAGGCAATTTCAGAAATGTTCCAATCCGTTTGTTTTAAAAGGATTTTGGCTTCATTTGTCAATCGGCTGCTGATCAATTCGGTTGTTGTTTTTCCTGTATTTTCTTTTAAAACTTTATTGAGATGGTTTACGTGAACGGATAATCTTTCGGCAAAATCTTTAGCAGTTCTCAGTTCTAATCGCTGATGCGGAGATTCTATTGGGAATTGCCTTTCTAATAATTCAGCAAATAGAGAGGAAACTCTGGCAGCAGAATTATGTTTGGAATATAACGCCGTTATAGGTTGTAATTTTTGTCCAAAGTGAATTAATTCAGCGACATAATTTCGAATTAAATCGTATTTATAGACATAATCGGAATTGATTTCTTTTTGTATTTTATTGAAAATCAATTCAACTTCTGAAACTTCATCATCGGTAAGCTGAAAAATAGGATAACCGTCTGAAGCGAAAATTGGAAGTTCGTCAAGATCAATTCCGCTTTTGTTTTTCGATAAAAATTCACTTGTAAAAACACAAAACTGCCCGGATTGATTGGTGTCCTGCGGAAGATAATTGTACGGAATTTTTGGTGTTGCAAATAAAAGTCCCTGTTTTTCGATTTCGATTATTTTATCGGCATACTCCGCTTTATTTTTACCGCGAATTAAACTTATTTTATAATAAGCTCTTCTGTCATAAGGCATTCCGGGTTTTTCTTTAAGCCTTTCATAAAGTTCTTTAATGTCAAAAACATTAAAATGACCAATTTCTTTTTTAATGTCGTTTGGTAATAAAGAATTTGGTTCAATTAATGAACCTTCGGTAATATCCTGATAAAATGAATCTAGTGATTTCATAAGAGTGAATTGTAAAATTCAAATATACGAAAAATAATAAAGAGTTTTTTTAGTTTAGGTTTTCTTTGTTTTATCATCCTGACGGAGGAAGGATCACACACGAAACTCCGCATAATTAGTTGCCAATCTTTGTCGAGTTACGTGTGCGATTTCTCCTTTGTCGAAATGACAAAAAAATGCGGTTAAAACAAACTTCCCTGAATCAATTCCGGTTGTGGATTACTGCCAAAAGAAAAAGTATCAATAACAAAAAACTGTTTCTTAACCGGATCCAGTTCACGCAATACAATTTCGCAACACGAAAAATCAATTTCTATAGTTGTAAAAAGCTGTGATGCAATTTTAAGATTTTCAGGAATTAATTTCCGACCAATTGACATATGAGGATCGTCACTCTTTTTGAGTTTTAAAGGTTTTAAAGTTTCCTGAGTTTTTTTCATGATAGACTTTAAACGATTTCCAGAATCTTCGTTTGGAGCAATAAAAAAAGCACCGTTTACATAAGATCCGAAATGATCTAAACTTACCTGAAAAGGAATAAACGTATCACAAATTTTAAAAAGTTTCTGTTTGTATTTATCAATTTGCGAATCATCAATTGTAAATTCACAAATTGTAATATGTGCCACAGAATTACAGCTGTTATACCATTCTATTTTACTTTTTAAATAATCCTTCATCGTTTTCACAGCATCAATTACATCTTGTGAAGGATAAATGGCAACGGAATATTTTTTCTCCATTTTGTAATTTGGTTTGATACAAATTTAGAATTTAAATTGAGCGGTCAAAGCGGCGTAATAATAATCTTTTCCTGTCCCCACTTCTTTTAAAAACGAACCTGCATTAAACCAGCCGGTTTCTAAGGTAAACGACAAAAAATTATTTGCCGTATAATCTAAATTTGAAATCAATTGAGAACCTATAAAACGTTCTGTTGTATCCTTTCCGGAATATAATAATTGCATATTTGGCGCATATATTCCGTCACTTAAAGTTTGTCTCCAGAAAATATCATAATCAAATCCGAGAGCCAGTTTTTCGTTTAAATTTAAACTAATAGAAGGGTGAATATCGATTAAATTTGACGGACCAATTAAAGCCACTAATCCAAAATAAGCGCCTCTTGGATATAAAGGATTAAAGGTTTGTAAATGATTATCATCTGCATTTTTATCTCCCGAAATGATCTCTGTTTTTAAACCAATTTCAGGACTAAATTTTATGTTTTCGAAAGTATAACAGGCAAAAGATGAAAGTGTCCATGCAGAAATTGTTTTCTGATTTATGTTTCCAAATTGATATAATCCTTCAAAATCATATTTCCAGTTTCCTTTATTTTTCCAGATTCGGGTTCCTATAGACTGACGGTTTTCTTCTCCGATAGCGTCATCAAAAACGGCGCGGCTTTTCCATAATCCTAAATAATACAAATCAATATTTTGTATAAAAGGCACTTTATGAATAACGGTGTAACTTCCCCAAAATTGGGCATTTTCATTAAAACGATCATTAAAAGTCCCAGGTTTATTGGCAATTGGATGTGTGAAAAAGGCATCTGTTTGCCAATTGTTTTTTTTATAAAATAGTTTTACGGCATCAAACGCTAATCTACTATTCGGACCTTCACGAACGGCAATTAAGCGCTGTGATCCGTACGACATCTCCTGTCTTCCGGATCGTAATGTAAGCCGTTCGTTTTCATTTTTAATAAAATCAATATCTAAAAATGCCTGATGAAAATCCAGCTGATTTTCATCAACGGGACTTGGATCAATTTTGCTGTTTGCCAAACTGCTTTGCAACTCTACAAAGGTTCTGAAAGCACCCAAATGAGCATCGGCATGAAGCAAATAACGGGAAAGTAAATAACCGTCGCCTTCATCAGATTCATCGCCCCATTTGTCATTTACGGTATACGTATATTGCCATCTTGCTTCGCCGCCAATGCTTGCGTAATATTTACTATTTTGACTTAACGGAATGTATTTGATTTTCTCGTACCAGTTTTTAGCTGAATCTTTTAAATAAGTTACATCATCGTCATATCGCAGCTTTTGGAATACGGGGTTTTGTTGCGCGTTTGCGGAATAAATGAATCCCAAAAGCAACAATAATCGGAATATATTTAGGGGCGATTTCATGATTTTAGTTTTTTTGATAACCTCCAAAATAGTTTACAGGACTCCAATCCGGAATGGCTTTTGGAGTTGGCTGTGCAAATGTTCTAAAGTCATTATCGGCATAAACAACTTTTCCGTTTACAACTGTAAGTTCCGATTCTATGTTTAGAATTTTTTCTTCGGGAGTGTTGAAATAATCATCAGAAAGAATCGCAAAATCTGCTAATTTATCTGCAGTAAGCATTCCGCGATCTTTTTCTAAATTAATCAATTGGGCACTTCCGTAAGTAAATAATTTTAAGGCCGCTGTTCTGTCCTGAATATTTTCGTCTGCCATATATTTCAAGCCGCCAAGTGTTTTTCCGGTTGTTAACCAATACAAACCAACCCACGGATTATAGCTGGCAACACGAGTTCCGTCGGTCCCCATTCCAACTTTGATGCCCATTTCGAGTATCTTTTTAAGCGGAACCGTGTTTGCAGCAGCCGTTTTTCCATATCTTTTTATAAAACTTTCTCCCTGATACGCCATTCTGTGTTGAATTGCTAATCCGCCGTTTAAAGCTTTAATACGTTTTAAATTTTCCAGGGAAACGGTTTCTCCGTGATCGAAAAACCATAAAAGTCCGTTTAGTGGCGTTTCTTTATTAATATCTTCAATTACATTTAAGAATCTTGTAATGCTTTCATTATAAGTAGCGTGAATTCTAAACGGCCATCTGTTTTTTATTAATAATGATAAAACTTCTTTTAGTTGTCCTTCCATTGCCGGGCTTAATTCCGGTCTTGGTTTGTCGAAATTTTCAAAATCTCCGCCGCTCATTACCAAATTTTCTCCGGCGCCTTGTGCATGATATTCTACTTTATCTGTATCGTGATCGTCGCAGCCTTCGCCAATTTCTACGGTGCTAACCCATTTCGAGTAATCGTTAAGTTCGCTTCCTGCTTTTTGGGCAAACAAATAATAGGGCATTCTAATCGTTAAACCGCTGTCTTTGCATAAACCGTTTGTTGTGCCATAATCGTCCGGAAAGTTTTGAAATCCGCCGCCTGCATCGATAATTGCAGTTACGCCAAGACGATTCATTTCGGTCATGAATTGTTTTGTTGAGTTTATTTTTTCTTCGGGAGATAATTCAGGAAGTTTGGAAAGGGTAGAGTATAAGATGAATGCATTTGGCTCTGCAACTAATAATCCGGTTGGGTTTCCGTTGGCATCTTTTTCTACAAGTCCGCCATTTGGATTTGGTGTATTGGCATCAATTTTTAAGGCTGCAATTCCGGCTTTATTCAAATAAGCGTGACCGTATAAATGCAATACAAAAGTTGGAACATCGCCTGTCGCTTCGTTAATTTCTGCAAGTGTTGGTAATCTTTTTTCTTCAAATTGATACGCATTCCAGCCGCCTACAACACGAACCCATTGTCCTTTTGGTGTTCTTTGCGCTTGTTCTTTCAGCATTGCCAAAGCTTTTTTAAGAGAACGAACGCCATCCCAGCGTAATTCGGTATTAAAGAATCTTCCGCCGCGAATAATGTGCATATGTGAATCGAATATTCCGGGAATTATTACTTTTCCTTTGGCGTCGATTACGGTTGTATTTTTGTTTTTTAATTTTAAGATTTCACTGTTTTTTCCAATTTTCAGGATTTTTCCATCGGCTACAGCCATAGCTTCTACAATTGTATTTTTGTCATCTAAAGTATGAATAACGGCATGATGAACAATAAGTGTGGCTTTTTTGCTTTGAGAAAAAATGGGTAAAGAAATGATGAGTAAAAATGTTAATATTTTGAAAGAGAGTTTCATAATAGCGGTATTTTTTAGTTGGTTTTGGGAGAAAAAAGACTGTGACTTAACACAGCCTTTTTGGGTTTTTCTGAATGTTTTAAAGGAACATAGTCCGCTGATTTTACTGATTTGCTTTGCAAAGACGCGGATTTACGCAGATTTTTTCTATGAAATAGTTTAAATTTTAAAATCCGTTTTTATCCGTGTTTTCGCGATAGCGAATCCGTTTTATCTGCGTTCAATTAAATTTAGTGTTTCAACATTTCGTGAGCGTATTGAATACCAACACCGTAAGCTCCGCCATATTTTTTAGCCAAATCAGTTACGGCAACATAAGTTTCCTGACGTGCCCAGTCGCGTTGTAATTCTAATAAATATTGTAATGAAGTTATTGGATGCGCACCTGCCTGAACCATACGTGTAATGGCCATTTCGTGCGCTTCTTTAGAAACGTCTGCACTTGCATCTGTAATTACGTAAACATCATAACCATCGTTAATTGCTGATAATGTTGGTCCTACGATACAAACGCTTGTCCATAAACCGCCAAAAACAATTTTCTTTTTACCTTTTCCAATAATTGCTTTATATGCAGGAGCATCTTCCCAGGTATTCATCGATGTACGATCAATATAATTTGAAGTTGCTTTAGGATAAAATTCTTCGATTTCACGGAAAACCGGCCCGCTGAATGATTTTTCGGCAACAGTTGTTACAATTGTCGGAACGTTGAATATTTTTGAAGCTCCGGCAACTAACGCAGTATTATTACGTAATTGATCAATAGGTGTACTTCCAACAGCAAATGCCATTTGGCTTTCATAATCGATAAGTACTAATGTGTGGTTTGTTGGATTTAGTAATGCCGGACTTGGTTTTTGAGCGAATCCAATAAAAGTTATAAATAATAAAGCTGCTGTTAAGATTAATTTTTTCATGATAATAAATTTTTTGTTTGTTAATAAAATGGATTTTTAAATTTGTTTTTAGTTTTTTTCGGTTTATGGCGTTCAAAAGCAGTGCCTTGTTTGTAAGGCGTTGATTTTAAACGGTTTTTCGAAAAAGGTAATAGTAATTTTAACGATATATCGTCAATGTAACATTGGATATTCGTGAATGAAATGTTTTAAAGCTTTAATGAATTTTAAAAGGAGATTTTCTGGTACCTAAATTTTTCCTTTTAAATGTAATCGGTGTAGTATTTCAGATTGTAATAATCCGCTTCCGCCACCAAAATGTTCAATTACTTCTACATCCGGATGATGTTTTAAACAAAAAGAAGTAAACTCTTTTTCGATATGATCTTCAATTCCGGAACTCAGCAGAACAATATCGATTTTGTTGTTTAGAAAATATTCCTGAGCTATTTTTTCATCGCTGAAACTAACTCCATTCCAATTCTCGTTGGCGTTTACAAGTCGAAGTAAAATCGGTAAGATTGCTTCGTTTTTTCCGAGTATTAAAAATTCTAATAATTTCATTTTTTCTAAGTTTCTAAGTTACTAAGTCTCTGAGTTTTTTTATTTTTAAATTTTCTGTTTTGATAGAACTTCTAATTTACTTTACAAATGTATTTCTTAGAAAGTAATTTCAACTTAATCTAGGATAAGAAAAGGTTCTGAGTTTCTAAGTCTCTGAGACTCTATCCCGAGGCTTCGGGACTAAGTTTTTTTTTCAGTTTTTGGACAGAACATTTAATTTACATGACAAATGTATTCATTAACAAGATTCTGGTAACTTAATCTAGGACAAGAAAAGATTCTAAGCTAAAAAACCTTAGCAACTTAGAACCTTAGTAACTAACTTTAAAGAAAAATTTTGTTACAATGTGGAAACCCGTAAGCAATTCTAAAAAGTTGCTTGTAGTTTTGCTTTGTAGAAATGAGGATATATAATTTTTTGCCTTTTTAGTATCATTTGTCTCTGCTAATAGTTTTTTGGAAAAAACAATTTTAGTTAAAACAAAAGTTTGACATAATCATTGATCGTGGTCGTTGTATAAATTTGCAAATAAATACAATCGTGTCTAATTTAGTATGGTTTTTAGATTTAGTTATATTAAACTAAATCTAAAAACCTTTTTTATTTATAATAATATTTACCACAGATTAAAGGATTAGTGAGATTAAAACCCATAAAAAACAAAAAAATCTGCTAAATCTGTCAAATCAGCGAGAAAAAATATTTGCCACAGATTAAAGGATTAATAAGATTAAAATTTTAAAAAAAAATCTGCTTAATCTGCCAAATCTGCGAGAAAAAAATAACCCCAGTTTTAAAAAACTTGAATTCTAATATCCATTGCTTTTAAGCCATTCCTCGCAGGCTTTTGTCCAGAACTTACTTGTGTCATTCACGCCAAGACCAAATCCGTGACCGCCTTTTTCATATAAATGTAACTCCGCTGTAACTCCGTTTTTCTTGAGTGCCAAATAATAATTAACACTATTTTCAGCCAAAACTGCACCATCGTCTGTTGCATGAACTAAAAATGCCGGAGGCGTTTGAGCCGTAACCTTTTTTTCATTCGAAAAAGAATCAATGTCTTGCTGAGAAGGATTTGCCCCCAATAAACTAGTTTGAGATCCCTTGTGTGTTATATCATTTTGCATGGAAATAACCGGATAAATTAAAAGGGAAAAATCAGGTCTTGCACTTATTTTTGAAGCCGTTTCATATACCCTGTCATCATAATGAGTCGATAAAGTCGACGCCAAATGTCCGCCTGCGGAAAATCCCATTATGCCAATTTTATTCGGATCGATATTCCATTTTGCGGCATTTAATCTCACAATACGAATTGCTTCCTGCGCATCCTGTAAAGGACCAACAGTTTTGTTTGTCATGATCAAATCATTTGGTAATCTGTATTTTAAAACAAAAGCCGCAATACCTAAAGTATTCAACCATTCGGCAACTTTAGTTCCTTCTTTATCAATGGCTAAATGCGAATATCCGCCACCGGGAAGAATAACTACAGCGGTTTGGTTTTGTTTAATTTCTTTTGGTAAAAAAATACTCAAAGTAGGTATCGAAACCTGACTTGTACTTTGCACTTTCCCATCTTTTATGACTTCTTTTTCTTGATAGTCAGGAGCTTTAATTTCTTGCGGAATGGTTTTCCAAAGAGGAATAACCTGATTTTGGGCCTGAATATAAGTTGTAATTCCTAAAAGGAAAATCAGGTTTAAAAATGTTTTTTTTACTATGAAGTTCTGTGATTTTTTCAATTTAAAAGAATTTTATTAATAGCTGGTGATTCGTATTATTCAAATTTATATTTTTTTATTGATTTAAAGACGTAATGCTGTTATAAAACATATTTCTTTTTACATAAGAATTGTTGTTATAAATTGATTTTAAAGTATTGATTTTAGTACTATTTTGACACCTAAAACGGACGAATTTCGCATGTATACATTTAACATATATATTATTTAATGTGTAATTTTGAGTTTACTTTTTTGTGTTAAATGTTTATTTTGAGTATCAAAATAATTTTTAATATAATTATTTGGAATATTAAGATTAAAAACTATATTTGTGCAATCGATTACATTATTTGAAATTTTGTTGCACAAATTACGTTATATGGTTAAGTATGAACACTTAACTTAAACTGCATTTGTGAGATTAGAATTTTTCAATTATTAATATTTTACTAGCCTAAACCATTACCCTATTATGAGTCAAATCAAAAAACACAGTGGAAAGTATCGTTGGAGTATTTGTGCATTATTATTTTTTGCCACAACTATTAATTATCTTGACAGACAAGTACTTTCTTTAACATGGAGTGATTTTATAGCTCCTGAATTTCACTGGACAAACAATGATTACGGAAATATCACGGCGCTATTTTCTATTTTTTATGCCATTTCTTTATTGTTCGCCGGAAGATTTGTGGATTGGTTAGATACTAAAAAAGGCTTTCTGTGGGCGATCGGAATATGGTCTGTTGGTGCTTGTCTGCATGCATTTTGCGGAATTGCAACTTCGGGAATTATTACAGGAAACTGGTTTGTAGGTTTTGAAGGTGCAAAAGATATTATTCATACCGTAAATGATACGGGAATGGTAATTAACGTAAGTGTGAGTTTATTCATTTTTGCCCGTTTTATCCTGGCAATTGGTGAAGCCGGAAATTTTCCTGCGGCGATCAAAACAACGGCTGAATATTTTCCTAAAAAAGACAGAGCATTTTCTACCAGTATTTTTAATGCAGGCGCAACAGTTGGTGCGTTGGCAGCACCAATATCGATTCCGTTTATAGCGAAATCTTTTGGCTGGGAAATGTCATTTATAATCATTGGTGCTTTAGGTTTTGTATGGATGGGATTCTGGGTTTTTATGTATGATAAACCGGAAAGACACCCAAGAGTTAGCCCTGAAGAATTAGAATATATTCAGCAAGATGATATTGCAGATAGTAAATTAGTAGGTTATATTCCTGATCATTCGACTAAAGTATCTTTTGTAGATTGTTTTAAATACAAACAAACATGGGCTTTTGCTTTTGGTAAATTTATGACAGACGGTGTTTGGTGGTTCTTTTTATTTTGGACTCCGGCGTATTTAAGCTCTGTTTATAATATGGATTCTACACAAGCTGCTTTGCCATTATTTGTACTTTATATGATTACACTGCTTTCGATTATTGGAGGCTGGCTGCCAACTTATTTTGTGGAGAAAAAAGGAATGAATCCGTACGAAGGAAGAATGAGAGCGATGTTAATTTTTGCATTTTTTCCGTTATTGGCATTAATCGCACAGCCTTTAGGATATATCAGTTACTGGATTCCGGTTATCATTATTGGTATTGCAGGAGCTGCACATCAATCATGGTCGGCAAATATTTTTACAACAGTAGGAGATATGTTTCCTAAAAAAGCTATTGCAACCATTACCGGAATTGGAGGTTTGGCAGGAGGAATTGGGTCAACATTAATCAACAAAGGTTCAGGAATGCTGTTTGATCATGCAAAAGATACGAATATGGTTTTTATGGGTTTTAAAGGTATTGAAGCCGGATATTTTATCATTTTCTCCATTTGTGCCGTTTGTTATTTAACAGGCTGGATCGTGATGAAAAGTTTAGTTCCAAAATACAGCCCAATTACAAATCTTTAATAGATTTTATGAAATAAACTAGCTAACCAACCAACCAAACCTTAAAATTATGAATCAAGCTAATGCAGCAATTGGAAAATATCGCTGGACAATTTGTGGTCTTGTATTTTTTGCCACAACGGTAAATTATCTGGATAGAAATGTAATTAGTTACCTGCGTCCTTTTCTGGCAGAAGCTTTTCATTGGACACCTGAACAAGAGGTTATAGATTATTCTAATATTGAACTGGCTTTTAAAATTGCTTATGCAATGGGAATGCTGGTTGCAGGCGGAATTATTGATAAATTAGGGACTAAAATTGGTTATGCAATTGCAACAGGTTTATGGAGTTTAGCAGCAATTGGTCATGCACTGGCAACAGGAACTCCGGGTTTTTTAATAGCACGTGTTTTTTTAGGAATTACAGAAGCCGGAAATTTTCCCGCAGCCATTAAAGCAACTGCTGAATGGTTTCCGCAAAAAGAAAGAGCTTTGGCAACCGGAATTTTTAATTCAGGAAGTAATATCGGAGCCATAATTGTGCCTTTGTCTGTACCATTTATAGCAGAAAATTATGGATGGCAATGGGCATTTATCCTTACGGGAATTGTTGGTTTTATCTGGCTTGTTTTATGGTTCATTTTTTATGAAGTTCCTGAAAAACAAAAAAGATTATCGCAGGCAGAATTTGAATATATTAATTCTGATAAAATAGAAGTAACAGAAGTTGAACATACAGAAAAAGTTTCATGGTTAAAACTGCTTAGTTTTCGCCAAACATGGGCATTTGCAATTGGTAAATTACTAACAGATCCTGTTTGGTGGTTTTATTTATTCTGGTTGCCTGATTTCCTGATGAAAGAATATAAACTTTCAGCAACAGAAATTATCTGGCCTTGTGCATTGGTTTATGTTATTGGAAGTATCGGAAGTATTGGCGGCGGATGGCTTCCGCTAAAATTAATAAACAAAAACTGGCCGGCTTATAAAGCCCGTAAAACAAGTATGTTAATTTATGCTTTTGCCGTTTTACCGGTTTTATTTTCTCAATATTTAGGCGCAATAAATATTTGGTGGGCCATTTTAGTAATTGGTTTGGCAGTTTCTGCACATCAGGCGTGGAGTGCTAATATTTTTACAACAGTTTCAGATATGTTTCCTAAAAAGGCAACAGCTTCTGTTACAGGAATAGGAGGTATGTTCGGCGCACTTGGCGGAATTTTACTAACTTTAGTAGTTCAAAAAAACATGTTTGTTTATTATACTAAAATAGGCAAAATCGAAACGGGTTATTTTATTATGTTTTGCATTTGCGGAGCCTCTTATTTACTGGCGTGGCTGATTATGCATATTTTAGTTCCGAGGATGAAAAAAGTAGAAGTGTAAAATCAACACAAATAAATTTCTATTTGTATTATGATTTTTGAAGATAAAAATATAATTTTGTGCAATCGATTACATAAAAATAAAAATTATGACAAAATATAGTTCAAGATACGCGTCAAGCCCAGAAGCTGTAAAACAATATGATACGCAGCAGTTAAGAAATGAATTCTTAATTGATGATTTAATGCAGGAGAATGAAATTGTTTTGACGTATTCTCATTATGATCGATATATAGCAGGTTCTGCAGTTCCTGTAAAAGATTTAACGCTTCAAACCATTGATCCTCTTAAAGCAGGTTATTTTCTTGAAAGAAGAGAAATGGGAATTATAAATGTTGGCGGAAGCGGTTCTGTTGTAGTTGAAGGAACATCGTATCCATTAGGTTTTAAAGATGCTTTATACATTGGAAGTGGAAATAAAGAAGTAATCTTTAAAAGTGACGACAGTAAAAATCCGGCTAAATTTTACATCAATTCAGCTCCGGCGCATACAACATATCCTACTGTAAAAGTAAGTTTAGAACAAGCTAATAAATTACAATTAGGAACAATGGAAACGGCAAATCACCGTACGGTAAATCAAATGATTATTGGCAGCGTGGTTACAACGTGCCAATTGCAAATGGGAATGACGGAATTGAAAACAGGAAGTGTTTGGAATACGATGCCGGCTCACGTTCACGATCGCAGAATGGAAGTTTATTTCTATTTGGATATTCCGGAAAATCAGGCAGTTTGCCATTTTATGGGACAACCACAGGAAACTAGACATATCTGGATGAACAATCATCAGGCAGTAATTTCTCCGCCTTGGTCAATTCACTCAGGTTCAGGAACTTCAAATTATACTTTTATTTGGGGAATGGCGGGTGAGAATTTAGATTACGGAGATATGGATGTTTGTAAAATAACTGATTTAAGATAAGAAGATGAGTTCATTATTTGATATAAAAGGAAAAGTTGCCCTTATTACAGGAAGTACGCACGGACTGGGAATGGCAATGGCAAAAGGTTTAGGACAAGCGGGAGCTACAATTGTAGTGAACGGAAATTCGTCTCAGCAAAAAATTGACGATGCTGTTAAAGAACTTCAAAGTGAAGGAATAAATGCAGTTGGTTATAAATTTAATGTAACGGATGAACAGGAAGTGAAAACTGCTGTTGCAAAAATTGAAAGTGAAGTTGGACCAATTGCTATTTTGATTAATAATGCAGGAATCATCAAAAGAATTCCGCTTATCGAAATGGAAGTTGCCGATTTTAAAGAAGTTATAGATATTGATCTGGTTTCGCCTTTTATCGTTTCTAAGCATGTGGCAAAAGGAATGATCGAAAGAAGACAGGGAAAAATCATTAATATTTGCTCGATGATGAGCGAATTAGGTCGTAATACTGTTGGTGCTTATGCTGCTGCAAAAGGGGGTTTAAAAATGCTGACTAAAAATATGGCTACAGAATGGGCAAAATACAATGTTCAGATTAACGGAATTGGTCCGGGATATTTTGCTACAGAACAAACAAAACCTATCAGAGTTGACGGACATCCGTTTAATGATTTTATCATTAGCAGAACTCCGGCTGCAAAATGGGGAGATCCTGGCGATTTAGCAGGAGCTGCAATATTTTTATCTTCTAAAGCAAGTGATTTTGTAAATGGTCATATTTTATATGTTGATGGCGGAATCCTGGCAACAATTGGTAAACCATCAAACGAAGAATAATTCTCAATTATAATTAAAAAGACATGAGTTCAAAGACATTCATAAACGATAATTTTTTACTTGAAAATAAATATGCTGAAGAGTTGTACCACAATTACTCTAAAAATCAGCCTATTATAGATTACCATAATCACCTTAATCCGCAGTTTATCGCCGAAGATAAAATATTTGACAATATTACTCAGGTTTGGATTAACGGAGATCATTACAAATGGCGTGCAATGCGTACGTTAGGTATTAACGAACAATTTGTAACCGGAAATGGTTCTGACAAAGATAAATTCTTAAACTGGGGAAAAACGGTTCCGTATACAATGCGTAATCCATTATATCACTGGACACATTTAGAATTGGCACGTTATTTTGATATTTATGATTTACTGAATGAAAAATCGGCAGAGAAAATTTATATCGAAACTTCAGAAAAAATAAATTCTCCTGCATACAGCACACAAAACCTGCTTAAAAAAGTAAATGCTGAATTAGTTTGTACAACAGAAGATCCAATTGATAGTTTAGAGTTTCACAAAAAACTGTCTCAAAATCCAATTGGAACAAAAATGAGTACGGCTTTCAGACCCGATAAAGCTATTCTTATTTCAAACGATGGCTATAACGCATATCTGGACACGTTGGGGGATGTGTCCGGAGTTGCGATTAACACGTATGCTGATTTATGTTCGGCATTGAGAAAAAGAATTGAATTTTTTAATCAAAATGGCTGTAAACTAAGCGATCACGGTTTAGACCAGATTTATTTTGAAAACTTTACAGAAAGTGAAGTGAATTCAATTTTCAAAAAGAAAAGAGAAAATCAAACAATAACGCCGGAAGAAGGCTTGAAATTTCAAAGTGCAATTTTATTGTTCTTATCTGAAACGTATCATGAATTTGGCTGGGTTCAGCAATTTCACTTAGGGGCGCTAAGAAACAATAATGCACGTATGCACAGAATTTTAGGTCCTGATACAGGTTGGGATTCTATTGGAGATTATCCACAGGCACAAAAACTGTCTTCATTTTTAAATGCATTAGACAGCAAAGATAAATTGACAAAAACGATTATTTATAACCTAAATCCGGCTGATAACGAAGTTATGGCTACGATGATTGGAAATTTCAATGACGGAAGCGTTAGAGGAAAAGTTCAGTTTGGTTCAGGATGGTGGTTTTTAGATCAGAAAGACGGAATGACGAAACAATTAAACGCTCTTTCAAACATGGGATTAATTAGCTGTTTTGTTGGAATGCTGACAGATTCAAGAAGCTTTTTGTCTTTTCCAAGACATGAATATTTCAGACGTATTTTATGTAATCTTTTAGGAGACGAAATTCAAAGAGGTGAACTTCCTGCTGATATGGAATGGATTGGAAAACTGGTTGCTGATATTTCATACAACAACGCTAAGGAATATTTCAAATTCTAAAATAAAAATAATTTTACCATTAAGAGATTAAGGAAAATTAAGTTGGAAGCTGAATAAAAATTAAGATTAAAGTTTAAAAAAATAATCACGCAGATTTTGCAGATTAAGCAGATTTTATTTTTAAGGAAAAAAATTAATCATTTTAATCTTTTAATCTGTGGCGAAAAAATAAACCATAAGACGTTAAGTTTCATTAAGACAAAACTTAATTTTTCTTAATCTCTTAATGGTAAAAAGAAAAACATTTTATTGGTAAAATAATAAAAATATATGAGTAAAATAGTTGCATTCGGTGAAATTATGTTGCGTCTTTCGACGGAAAGGCACTTGCGTTTTTCTCAGGCAAAAACATTTGGAGCTTCTTACGGAGGTGGAGAATTTAACGTTTCGGTTTCTTTGGCAAATTATGGTTTAGATGCCGAGTTTGTAACCAGATTACCAGAAAACGAAATTGGTGCTTCGGCATTAAAAGAAATCAGAAAAATGAATGTCGAGTCTAAAAACATTGTTTATGGAGGAGAACGTTTAGGAATCTATTTTCTGGAAACAGGCGCCGGAACCAGAGGAAGTAACGTTGTTTACGACCGCGCACACAGCTCGATGGCAACTATTGAAAAAGGACTTATTGACTGGGAAAAAGTATTGGAAGGTGCAGACTGGTTTCATTGGAGCGGTATTACGCCAGCGATTTCTCAAAGTGCAGCCGAAGCTTGTTTAGAAGCCATTAAAGTGGCTCATAAAATGGGAATTACAATTTCGTGCGACTTAAATTACAGATCAAAATTATGGCAATATGGCAAAACGCCAAGCGAAGTTATGCCGGAAATGCTGCAATACAGTAATGTTATTTTAGGAGATATTGATACAGCGTATTTTATGTTGGGAATTCCTAAGGCAAACCCGAATTATCAGGACGAAAAATCACTTCCTGCTTTATACACGCAATTATTTGATTTGATTCCGAATTTAAAAACGGTTGCCACAACATTACGTTATTCTGTAAGTGCTTCTCACCAACGAATTGGCGGTGTTTTGTTTGACGGAAAAGCAATTTATCATGCTGCTGTAAAAGAAGTTACGCCGGTTGTAGACCGAGTAGGAAGCGGAGACGCTTTCATGGGCGGATTGATTTACGGTTTGTTACAATATCAAAACAATAATCAAAAAGCATTAGATTTTGCAGTTGCGGCTTGTTGTTTGAAACACACTATTGCGGGCGATTACAATCTGGTTACATTAAAAGAAGTTGAAAATATGCTTGACGGTGATTCTGCCGGATTAGTATCAAGATAATTTATATAAAATGGCAAAATATTCAAGAATAGAAGTAGCGCAGCAAATGAAAGATAACGGAATGGTTCCGCTATTTTTTCATTCAGATATTGAAATCAGTAAAAAAGTATTAAAAGCTTGTTATGACGGTGGTTCCAGATTAATGGAATTTACCAGCAGAGGCGATTTTGCACATGAAGTTTTTGGCGCTTTAAACAAATATGCTTTGGCTGAATTACCGGGAATGATTCTGGGAGTTGGTTCAATTACAGATGCTGCTTCGGCATCGTTATATATGAGTTTAGGCGCGAATTTTATTGTAACTCCGGTTTTTAGAGAAGATATTGCAATTGCCTGTAATCGTCGTAAAGTATTATGGTCGCCAGGTTGCGGAACGCTGACGGAAATTGCAAGAGCC
The DNA here is from genome assembly GCF_025947065.1 of Flavobacterium sp. N1736. NCBI lineage: Bacteria > Pseudomonadati > Bacteroidota > Flavobacteriia > Flavobacteriales > Flavobacteriaceae > Flavobacterium > Flavobacterium sp. N1736. Next base: position 1,847,825 of record NZ_CP109994.1, on the reverse strand, counting down.
GAAGAATTAGGCTGTGAAATTGTAAAATTATTCCCTGCGGATATTTACGGACCAGAGTTTATAAAAGCCATAAAAGGACCTTGCCCATGGACGAACATTATGCCAACAGGTGGCGTTTATCCAACGGTTGAAAGTTTGTCGTCATGGTTAAATGCAGGCGCAACTTGTGTTGGATTAGGGTCACAATTAATTTCGAAAGATATACTCGATAACAATGATTTTGAAGGCTTAAAAACAAAAGTCAGCAACGTTCTTGAAATCATCAAAAATATTAAAAATAAATAAGGAGTAATCATACCGATTCCTTATTTGAATTGCAGTTTTTTTTAGATTTTTAACGTTTTGTAATTGAGCATTACGCTTGCTAAATACAGCTTGTCACTCCTCACAGCAAATTGTATTTTACTCTTACAAGTGTAATGTTTCTTTTACAATTAAAAAAAACTTCTTATAAAGTAATAAGGTATTTAATGTGGTTATTTATAACACTTTAATGGATTTAAAATGAAACAATTAAATAGAAAAAATACAGGATTAGAGAAATTACAGCCAATTAAAGTAGTTCAGTTTGGTGAAGGAAATTTCCTGAGAGCTTTTGTTGATTACGCTTTTCACAAACTAAATAAAGAAGTTGATTTTAATGCCGGTATTGCAATAGTTCAGCCTTTGAAAGACGGTATGGTAAATATGATAAATGATCAGGATGGTCTTTATACTTTGTTTATGAACGGAATTAAAAAAGGCGAAAAAATACAAGATATTGAGTTAATTACTAACATTGTAAAAGCTATAAATCCGTACACTGAGTTTGCAGATTATTTAGCTTTAGCCAAAGAAGAAGAACTTCAATTTATTGTTTCAAATACTACCGAAGCCGGAATTGAATTCATTGAAAGTGATACTCCTGATATGCAGCCGCCAGTTTCATTTCCTGCAAAGCTGACTGTTTTATTATATGAAAGATTCAAACATTTTAATGGAGATGCCTCTAAAGCAGTAACAATTATTCCTTGTGAATTGATTGATTATAACTCAGAGACCCTGAAAAAATATATTTTGCAATATTGCGATACATGGAAGTTAGAGGATGCATTTAAAACTTGGGTATCAGATGCTTGTACGTATCACAGTACTTTAGTTGACAGAATTGTTCCCGGATATCCAAGAGCTGAAATTGAAGAATACAATAATAAATTAGATTATCAGGACAATTTAATTGTTGCTGCAGAACCTTTCTTTCTTTGGGCTATTGAAGGCGGGGATGCTTTAAAAGCAAAATTACCTTTTGATAAAACAGATTTGAATGTAAAAATCGTTGATGATATTCGTCCTTTTAAAATGATTAAAGTTCGTATTCTAAACGGTGCACACACGGCAATGGTTCCTTTTTCACTTTTGTACGGTAACAAATTGGTAATGGAAACTGTTAACGGAGATTTTACCGGAAAATTCGTAAACAGCGTTATTGGTGAAATTAGTGAAACACTGGATATGGATAAAAATGAAATTACAGCCTATACTGAAGAGGTAATGGATCGATTTAAAAATCCATTTATCAAACATGCACTTGCTGATATTGCATTAAATTCTATCTCAAAATTTAAAGTAAGAGTTTTACCTAGTTTATTAGGATATTATAATACTAACAAAAAATTGCCAGTTAATTTAACTTTTTCATTAGCGAGTTTAATTCAATTCTACAAAGGAACCTGGAATAACGAAGCATTACCTGTAAAAGATTCTCCAGAGATAGTTGAAGCATTTAAAAACGCGTGGCAATTAGGATCTGCAGATTTAGTTGTAGCTAAAGTATTAGCTAACACTGAGTTTTGGGGTGAAGATTTGACTAAAATCAAAGGTTTATCAGAAGCTTTAGTATTGGCCTTAAATGAAATTGAAGAAAACGGAATAGAAAAAGGATTTGCTAATTTCAGCAAACAATATTAATTGGAATAGTTTCTAAGATTCTAAGTTCCTAAGTTTTTGGGACGCATCTTAGTAACTTAGTAACTTAGAATCTTAGCAACTTAAAAATAAAAATCATGCAAAAGAAATTAATAAAAGTAAACCCTTCAGATAATGTCGCAGTGGCATTAGTAAATCTGGTTGCTGGTGAGGTAATCAACTTTGAAGGACAAGATATTACAATCGTATCTGATGTGAAAATGAAACATAAAATCGCCATGCATACTTTTGAAGTAGGTGAGCGCATTATTATGTATGGTGTTTTGGTTGGAAAAGCAAGTGCCAGAATTGAAAAAGGAGGTTTACTTTCTACAGAAAATGTAAAACACGAAAGTGATAAAGTAACGGGTAAAACCGAAACTATTGGCTGGGCTTCTCCAAATATTGACAAATGGAAAGACAGAACGTGGCAGGGCTATCACAGGGAAGACGGACAAGTTGGAACTGAGAATGTATGGTTATTTTTTCCGTTGGTTTTTTGTGAAAACAGAAATATCGAAATCTTAAAAGATATCTTCGAAAAAGAATTAATGAAGCCAAAAGAAAACGATTATCAATTGTTGCTTCGTTCTTTGGTAAAAACAGAAACAGGCGGTGCAGGTAATGAAGCGGCTTCAAACGATGCTAATTTATTCAATAATATCGAAGTAAAATTCATCACGCACCAAGGTGGTTGTGGCGGAATTCGTCAGGATTCGCACAGTCTTGCGAAATTATTGGCAGGATATGTAAATAATCCAAACGTTGCCGGAGCTACAGTTTTGAGTTTAGGATGTCAGAATCTTCAAATTCAAATCTTCAAAGATGCTTTGGATGCTATTAATCCAAACAGTAAAAAACCTGTTTTAATCTACGATCAGCAGCAAATTGGTACTATCGAAACAATGTTAAGCAGCGTTGTAAAAGATACTTTTGAAGCAATCAAAGTAGCAAACGACATAAAAAGAGAGCCAGCTCCATTATCTAAACTAAGAATTGGTTTAGAGTGCGGTGGTTCTGACGGATTCTCAGGAATTTCGGCTAACCCGACTTTAGGTGTAACTTCAGATTTACTGGCTGCTTTAGGCGGAACTACAATTCTATCTGAATTCCCAGAATTATGTGGAGTTGAGCAGGAATTAGTAAACCGTTGTGTAGAAGACGAAAGCGGAAAACGTTTCTTAGATTTAATGCAATGGTATGAAAAAACTGTTGTTGATGCAGGTTCAGGATTTGATATGAATCCGTCTCCGGGTAACATCAAAGACGGTTTGATTACAGATGCAATGAAATCTGCAGGAGCCGCTAAAAAAGGTGGAACATCGCCAATTACAGGTGTTTTTGATTATGGTGAATATATTACGACACCGGGATTAACATTACTTTGTACACCAGGAAACGATGTTGAATGTACAACTGCAATGGTAGGTTCAGGAGCAAATATGGTATTGTTTACAACAGGTTTAGGAACTCCAACAGGAAACCCGATTGCACCGGTTGTAAAAATTTCATCTAATACAGAATTGGCTAAAAAAATGTCTGATATTATTGATATTGACACCGGAGGAATTATCACAGGTGAAAAATCTATCGATGAAATGGCTGATGAAATGCTTGAATTTATTATTGATGTTGCAAGTGGAACTATCAAAACTAAAGCTGCAATTTTAAATCAAAACGACTTTATTCCTTGGAAAAGAGGAGTTTCGCTTTAATTAAAAGTTAACTATAAAAAAAGCTCACTTAAACAGTGAGCTTTTTTGTTTTTTTACCATTAAAATATTAAGATAATAAAGCTTTGAACTCTTTCCTGCAAGGTTTTCAAAACCTTGTAGGTATGTTTTCAAGGATCCTGATATCTGTAAGGACCCAGATACCTACAAGGTTTTGAAAACCTTGCAGGAACTATAATATATTAAAAGGTACTTCTTGACGATGATTTACGAATGTGTAATTCCGGTGCGAGAACTACCTTTTTTTCGATTTTGATAGTCTCTGTTTTGTCTACCTGTTCAAGGAAAACGCGTGCAGACATTTTTCCCATTTCAAGCGGAGACTGGTCTACAGAAGTTATTGATAATTCCATGAATTTGGTAAAAGGTTCGTTACTAAAACCCGCTACACAAAACTCTTTTGGAATACTGATATTTCTTTCTTTTAATTCCTGAATAGCTCCCAAAGCAGCAAAATCACTCGACGAAAATATAGCATCTGGTCTGGTTTCAAGCTGTAATAATGCATCAACTGCTTCTTTTCCGGCTTCGACACTACTTTTTACAGAAATAACATATTCTTCCTTAAAAGTCATTCCGTTGTCTAACAAGGCTTGTTTATAACCTAAAAACCTGTTTTTAAAAATCTCAAGCGACTGATCTCCTGATAAATGTGCAATACATCTGCAGCCTTCATTAATAAGATGTTTGGTTGCCATATAACCACCTTTAAAGTCATTAATGGTAACAGAACTAACGCCGTCAATATGTTTGTTACGGTCAAAAAAGATCAGAGGAACATTTTTTTGCAATACATTATGAAAAGCACCATCATTTTCGTTTGTAACCGCAGTTACAGACATTAAAATACCGTCGACCTGAGCATCAATCAACGTATAAAGATTTTCGTTTTCTCTTTTGGAATCTTCATGAGTCTGGCAAATAATTACCTGATAACCATGAGGATGAAGTTCTTCTTCGATTCCTCTGATGACAGAAGCGAAAAAGTTACTATCGATACGAGGAACAATTACACCAATGTTATTGCTGCGGCCGCTTTTTAACGCTAAAGCAAGTTTGTTCTGCTTATAGTTCATTGAAGCTGCGGTTTTTATAACCAATTCGCGCGTACTTTCTTTTATCTTAGGATTATTGTTTAACGCTCTTGAAACCGTAGCTGCAGTGATATTTAGCTTTTTTGCAATATCATAGATGGTTATTTTTTCGCTCATTCAAAAATAGTTTTTGATTTATTTACAGACAAAAATACATTTTTTTTAGATAATCTAATACAAATTGTTATCGATTACCATAATTTATAACTAAAACGTTTTCAGTTGTACAATGATAATAAATTATGTGTTTTTTTGTGCAATGTGCAAATAAAATTAATAATAAAAATTAAATATATAATTTTTTTCTAAATAAATTTGGTGCATCCGATGTAATTTTATATTTTCGTGTAATCGATTACATGGCTTTTGCAATGTTAATCGGCGTGAATAATAAATACTGCATAAATGACTACAAATAAGCTTATAACGTTTCGATCACTTGCAATTTTTAGTATCATGATTACAATGATTTTATCATGTGGCAAACAAGTTTCTGCTGTTTCAGAATCCAATCCGTGGAAAAAAATGGATTTAATCATAAAAAGTATTCCGGAAACACACTTCTCTGATAAGACTTATAACATAAACGATTTTGGCGCTGTCGCTGACGGAAAGACCTTAAACACAGCTGCTTTTGCAAAAGCGATTAAAGCCTGCGCTGAAAATGGCGGAGGAAAAGTACTTGTTCCAAACGGTAAATACTTCACAGGTGCCATACATTTAGAAAGTAATGTCAATTTACATTTAGAAGATCAGGCTGAAATTCTTTTTAGTATAGATCCAAAAGATTATCCAATTGTTCATACATCGTGGGAAGGCACAGAATTGATGAATTATTCTCCACTTGTTTATGCTAAAAACAAAACCAATGTTGCCATAACCGGAAAAGGAACGCTAAACGGTCAGGCGAGCAGTGCTAACTGGTGGGTTTGGTCCGGAGGTAAAAGCTATGGCTGGCAAAAGGGAATTCCATCGCAAAATGATCCGTCAAATCGCGAGGTTTTAGTAGATATGGCTGAAAAAGGAATTCCGGTTTCAGAAAGAATTTTTGGTGACGGACGTTATTTACGACCAAGTTTTATTGAATTTTTTGAATGTAATACGGTTTTAATAAAAGATGTTACCGTAATAAATGCTCCTTTTTGGATTTTACATCCTTTAAAATCCAACAATATTATTATCGACGGCGTTACCGTAAACAGTCACGGACCTAATAACGATGGCTGCGATCCTGAATATTCTCAAAACATAATTATTAAAAACTGCACCTTTAATACCGGTGATGATTGTATTGCCATAAAAGCCGGCAGAGATGCTGATGGAAGAAGGGTTGCTATACCAAGTAAAAATATAATCGTTCAGAATTGTAAAATGATTGACGGTCATGGCGGAGTGGTAATTGGCAGTGAGATTTCTGCGGGTGTAAACAATGTTTTTGTAGAGAATTGCGTCATGGACAGTCCAAATTTGGACAGAGCAATTCGTATTAAAACAAATTCTAAAAGAGGCGGCGTTATCGAAGATATTTTTGTTCGAAATCTTGAAGTGGGAACTGTAAAGGAATGTGTTTTAAGAGCAACGATGACATATAATGTTTATGGCAGTCAGACAGGAAATTTTATTCCGGTGGTTCGAAATATCAGCCTTGAAAATATTAAAGTAAAAAACGGAGGAAAATTTGGGGTTTTGGCAGATGGTTATGCAGAATCTCCGGTAGAAAATATCACATTAAAAAATGTTGTAATTCAAAAAGTAGACTCCGTTTACTCTTTGAAAAATGTAAAAAACATCAATTTTATAAACACATATATCAATGGCAAAAAAGTGGAGTCAGTTAAAAACTAAACCTGCTATTGTGCCAACACACGAATAAATATTTTTACAAATCCTGGTTATTAGTAATTTGATAATTTTTGAAGGATTGTTTTTTGAAGTAGTTAAGCTGGGGTTTGATATTTTTCAAACTCCATCCTTAACTATAATTTGGTTTATATGAGAAAAGTTTTTTTTAGTATAGTGTTGATTTCCAATATTGTATTTGCACAAAGCAATTTACATATTGATACTTCGTATACCATAAAAAGCACGTATAATAAATTAATTAAAAAGTATCCTTTTATTACCATTCCGCAGGAAAAACATAATGGAGATGTAGCTGAAATAAAAGACCTTATTTACCAACAGCGAAAAGACAGAGCCTTACATTTAGATGCTTTTTATTATAAGAAAAAGAAATTAAACCCGGCAATAATCATGATTCATGGCGGTGGCTGGAGATCAGGAAATAAAAGTCAAATGCATGCTTTGGCGAAAGAATTTGCTGCAAAAGGTTATTCTTGTTTTGCAATTGAATACAGATTATCTTTAGAAGCAAAATATCCGGAAGGCGTTTATGATGTAAAAAATGCTATTAAATTTGTAAAAGATAATGCACGAAAATTCAATGTTGATACAAACAAAATTGTTGTTTTAGGTTGTTCCTCAGGAGGACAAATGGCAACTTTGATTGGTACAACAAATGAAAATCAGGGTTTTGAAGAAGCTTCTTTCAAAAGTAAATCAACTTCAAAAGTAAATGCAATTATTGATATAGACGGAGTTTTAGCTTTTAAACATCCGGAATCTTCAGAAGGAGAAATGGCATCGTTTTGGCTGGGAGGTTCTTATACTGAGAAACCCGAAAACTGGAAAAATGCATCGGCTTTAAGCCATACAGATAAAAATACGCCGCCAGTACTTTTTATAAACAGCAGTATTGACAGGTTTCATGCGGGCAGGGATGATATGATAACCATTTTAAGTGAGAATAAAATTTATAATGAAATAAAAACAATTCCGGATTCACCGCATTCATTTTGGTTTTTTGAACCCTGGTTTACTGAAACGGTGAAATATACAACACAATTTTTAGATACAATATTCAAATAATTTATAATACAAATGAAAACAACAATCAAAATTGCAGCCTTATTTTTATTTGGTGTTACAGCGGTTAATGCTCAAAAATATGATATAAAAACAGCAAAAACCTACGCCGAAATTTCTGCAAAAACAGACGGAAAATGGGAGGGAAGAAAATATATTGGCGGAACAGTTTTTAAGAATGTAGACCGCTTAAAACAAGCTCCTGAACATACTGATCATTCTTTTGATATTCGTTATGAAGGTCCGGGTTGGGAAAGTAATAAAGTAGGGTATCGTTTGTATTTAGACTGGAGAAATGCGATTGACATCTTCGGAAAAAAGACTTCTGCAATGATTTTGCCGTTAGTTGGTCAGGATAATTTTGATTCTTATCATAAAATGAGCGATTGGGGAGCAGATATCCTGAACGCAGGAAAAGGAATTGGAATTGGTTCTATAGATCGTTATTTGAACAATGAAAAATTACACTTCCGTGAAGTAGATTCTACGATCGCAACTGTGGCTAACAAAACAAACGAATCTGTTGTAAAAGTAAATTATTATGGATGGAAAACGGCTTCGGATAAAATTGATTTTATTTCAGAATTAACGATTAAACCAGACCAGTTATACACGCAGCATACCATTAAAGCATCTAAAGAAATTAAGGGAATTTGCACGGGAATTGTAAAACAAAAGAATGCTGAAACACTAAAAAAAGAAAGCAAAAATAAAAAATGGGCTTATTTGGCTACTTACGGAACGCAATCTCTAGTTCCGGACAAATTAGGACTGGCTATTTTTTATCAAACGAATACGATCGAAAATCTTGCTGAAACTGATTTAGATTATCTTTTGGTGTTTAAACCTTCCACAAAAGAAAATTCATTTTATCTTTTAGGCGCGTGGGAACAACAAATAGACGGAATTAAATCGAAAGAAGAATTTGTAAAATATTTAGATCAGCAATTAGAAATACTGAACAAAAAAGGTAAAATGTAATAGGCAGATTGAAAGATTAAAAGATTGAAAGATTGAAAAAATGGACGGATTTAATCCGTTGAATTAGAAAAGAAAAATCTGCTCAATCTGCCAAATCTGCGTGAAAAACACACACAAAGTGATTTAATCTGTGGTAAAAAAATAAAGACAAAAGTTTAAAATACAATATATGTTTAAATCGACTTTTATAACGATCAATTTAGTTGTTTTGCTGTTCATTTTTGGTACAAAAACAATCGCACAGACTGCTGAAAATAAAACTCTTGCTGATAATTTAAAATGGTCAGAAAGAACCGCAATTACTATTTTGAATAAATATCCTGAAGTCTGGCAAATAGACGGAACTGAAAAACCAAAGTGGGATTATAAAATGGGATTGGTATTGTCTGGATTTGAAAAATTATATCAAAAAACAAACGATAAAAAGTATCTGAATTACATTAAAGAATATGCTGATAAGCTAATTGACGCGGATGGAAATATTGCGAAATACGATATGAAGGAATTCAATATTGATTGTGCAAATCCGGGAAAATTACTTTTTAATTTATATGATATTACAAAAGACGAGCGTTATTTGAAAGTAATTCAGCAATTAAGAAATCAGCTTGAAAATCAGCCCAGAACGGCAAGCGGCGGATTTTGGCACAAACAAATTTATCCCAATCAAATGTGGATTGATGGTTTGTATATGGCTGAGCCTTTTTATACGGAATACACGGTGCGATATGAAAATGGCAAAAGTTTAGATGATATCGCGAAACAATTTGAGTTGGTACAAAATCATTTGGTTGACAAAAAAACGGGTTTGGTATATCAGGCGTGGGATGAAAGCAAAGAAATTGGCTGGGCAAATCCTGAAACGGGAACTTCGCCAACAATTTGGGGTCGCGGTATTGGCTGGTATATGATGGCTTTGGTTGAAACGCTGGATTATTATCCTAAAACGCATCCAAAATATAAAGAATTACAAGGTTATTTTAGTCAAATTGTAAAAAGTGCCGTTGAACATAAAAGTGCTTCGGGATTATGGTATCAGGTTGCTGATAAACCTGAAATGAAAGATAATTTTACAGAATCGTCGTCTTCGGCAATGATTATTTATGCTTTGGCAAAAGGCGCAGATAAAGGATATATAGGTGCAAATTATAAAAAAACCGCTCAAAAATCATTTGATGCATTTTTAAAAGAATTTGTAAAAAAGAGTGAAAACGGAGAAATTAGTATTTCAAATGTATCATCAAATGTAGGTTTAGGAGGAAAACCTTTTCGCGATGGCACCAATGAATATTATATAAAAAGCAAAACAAAAGACAATAGTTCGCCGGCTTTGGCTGCATTTTTATTGGCTGCATTAGAATTAAAGAAATAGTAGAATTTAAATATATTTTGAAATGAAAAATAATAGAAAGCAAGGTTATTTTATGTCGGTTTTATTCGTTTGCGCGATGGCTTTTACGAGCTGTAAAGTGATTTCGCAGGAACCTTCAAAAAAAGAAATAGTTATTTCTAAAGATTTAAAATGGTCTGATAAAATGGCTTTAACATTGATGAAACGTCATCCTGAAAGTTACATGATCGACGATTCTAAAAAGCCAAAATGGGATTATGTTCATGCTTTGGTTTTGCATTCAATTGAAGAATTATATAAAAAAAATCCTGATCCGAGATACAAAGCTTATGTGAGAAGTTATGTAGATAATTTGGTTCAGGAAGATGGGACTGTTAATACGTACGAATTCGACAAATTCAATATTGATTTGGTTGTTCCGGGACGTTTGCTTTTTGCTATTTATGCTGAATCAAAACAAGATAAGTATTTGAAAGCAATGCAATTAGTACGCAAACAATTAGCAGAACAGCCAAGAACGGCAAGCGGTGGATTTTGGCACAAACAAATTTATCCAAACCAAATGTGGTTAGACGGTTTGTATATGGGTGAACCATTTTATGCGCAATATACAGCGACTTTTGAAGGTGGAAAAAGTTTTGACGATATAGCCAAACAATTCGAATTGATTCAATTGCATGCAACAGATCCAAAAACAGGATTATTATACCATGCCTGGGATGAAAGTAAACAAATGCCGTGGGCAAATAAGGAAACAGGTAATTCACCAAATTTCTGGTCAAGAGCTTTAGGCTGGTATGTTATGGCACTTGTTGATGTTTTGGATTATATGCCAAAAGATCATCCAAAACATAAAGAATTAGTGAAATATTTAAATAATGTTTCGGCTGCTTTAGCCAAAGTTCAGGATAAATCAGGATTATGGTATCAGGTAACTGATAAAGGCGGCAAGGAAGGAAATTACCTTGAAGCTTCAGGATCATCTATGTTTGCTTATGCTTTTGCAAAAGGAGCTAACAGAGGATATTTACCTGCAAGCTATAAAAAATTGGCAAACAAAGCTTTCGATGGTTTGACTAAACAATTAATAAAAGTGGATGCTGATGGAGGTATTACATTGACAAACTGTTGTCAGGTTGCCGGTTTAGGCGGAACACCATATCGTGACGGAACTTACGAATATTATGTAAACGAAAAAAAGAAAGACAACGATCCTAAAGCAACCGGACCATTTATTTTGGCAGCTTTAGAATTGAATAGATAATACGCGTTTAGAAACCCAACAGGTTTTAAAACCTGTCGGGTTTAATTGAAAAGCAATTACCACCAAAAAATGAAAAATATAAAAGTCATTTTTATTTTACTATCAGTATTCTCTCTGCAAAATAACTTTGCTCAGGTTTGGGTGCCGGACAATGGAGACGGGACTTATACAAATCCTATTATTCACGCAGATTATTCAGATCCTGATGTTGTTCGCGTAGGAGATGATTTTTATATGACTGCATCGTCTTTTAATTGCATTCCGGGATTACCAATTTTGCATTCGAAAGATTTGGTAAACTGGAAGATTTTAAGTTATGCTTTGCAAAAACAGCCTCCGTTTGAAACTTTTAATAAAGTGCAGCACGGTAATGGCGTTTGGGCTCCGAGTATTAATTTTCATGATAATGAATTCTATATTTATTATCCGGATCCTGATTTTGGGATTTATATGATAAAAGCCAAAAAAGCAGAAGGTCCGTGGTCTGAACCGCTTTTGGTAAAAGCCGGAACCGGACTTATTGACCCAAGTCCGTTATGGGATGATGATGGTAAAGTATATCTTGTTCATGCCTTTGCGGGAAGCCGCGCTCAAATTAAAAGTTTATTGGTGGTTTGCAGCATGAATGCCGAAGGAACAATTGCCAATAATGATGAAGTTATGGTTATTGACGGTCACGAAAGTGAAGGTACAATTGAAGGACCAAAATTCTATAAACGCAATAATTACTATTACATTTTTGCTCCTGCCGGCGGAGTTTCAACAGGCTGGCAAACGGTTTTAAGATCTAAAAATGTATACGGTCCTTATGAAAAAAAGAAAGTTCTCGAACAGGGAAAAACAGCTATAAATGGTCCACATCAGGGTGCGTGGGTACAAACACAAACGGGTGAAGACTGGTTTATTCATTTTCAGGATAAAGGTGCTTACGGCAGAATCGTTCATCTTGAACCTATGAAATGGGAAAATGACTGGCCGGTTATGGGACAGGATTTTGATAAAAACGGCATTGGCGAACCGGTTACAACATTCAAAAAACCAAATACAGGCAAGAAATATCCAATAGAAACTCCTGCAGAATCGGATGAATTTAATGAACCTAAATTAGGTTTGCAATGGCAATGGCAGGCAAATGCTCAAATCAATTGGGGTTTTCCGACGAGTTTAGGCTATCTGAATTTATTTTGTTTGCCAACAATCAAAGAAAACAATAAAATTTTAGATGCTCCAAATTTATTGCTGCAAAAGTTTCCTGCCGAAGAATTTACAGTGTCAGCTAAATTGACTTTTAATACAAGGTTAAATGGCGAATCGACAGGACTTATCATAATGGGATTGGATTATAGTTATTTGAATTTAAAAAATGATAACGGAAAATTATATCTAAATCAGAAAACAGGAACTTTTGACAAAAAAGTTTCAGAAACAGAATCAGCGCCTCTTTTAATTGCAAATAATACCATTTACCTGAGGGTAAAAATTAAAAAAGGCGGTATTTGCAGTTTCTTTTATAGTGTAGACGATAAAAAATACCAGCCAATTGGATCTGATTTTACCGCTAAAGAAGGAAAATGGATTGGTGCGAAAGTAGGTCTTTTTGCGCTGAGCCAAAAAGTAACCAATGATTCGGGAAATGTTGCTGTAGATTGGTTTAGAGTGACAAAATAAGGTTCAAAGGTTCAGAGGTGCAAAGATGCAAAGGTTTATAAAAATCTACCAAATCTGCTAAATCTGCTAAATCTGCTAAATCTGCGAGAAAAAATAAACATAAAGACTATGAGTTTTATTTCGAGTGAAACGACTTATTTTAAGTTTACAAAAGCTATGTTTCTATGTGTTTAAAAAATGCCAACTAAAATAAAAATATACCAATGATTCAGTTTAAAAAATATATAGCGTTAGTTTTCTTTAGCATTTGTTTTAGTATAAATGCACAAAATACGTATAAAAACTGGCCGGATGTTATTCGTAAAAACGATGCAAGCTGGTTTGGTACGGAGGAAGCTAAAAAGATAGCCGAAAATGTATTGCTTTACCAAAGAAACATTGGCGGCTGGCCAAAGAATATTCAGATGCAAAATGCGCTTTCTGAAACAGAAAAACAAAAGCTTGTTGATTTAAAAAGTGACTTACATGATATTACTACAGATAATGGAGCAACGTGTCAGGAAATGCTTTTTATGTCCAGAATGTATGCTCAGGTTAAGGATGAACGATATAAAGAATCTTTCTTAAAAGGTTTGAATTATTTGCTGGAAGCACAATATGATAATGGTGGCTGGCCGCAATTTTTTCCGTTGAAAAAAGGCTATTATACACATATTACCTACAATGATAATTCGATGGTAAACATTTTGGTGATTTTAAAAGAAATTGGTGAAGAAACTGATTTTTACAGCATTAAACCATCGAAAGAAATTGTCGAAAAAGCGAAGAAAGCTTTTGATAAAGGAATCGACTGCATTTTAAAAACACAATACAAACAAAATGGCGTTTTAACGGGCTGGTGCGCTCAGCACGACGAATTTACTTTGGCTCCCGCCAATGCAAGAGCTTTTGAACTGGCTTCTTTAAGCGGCTTTGAATCGGCAAAAATTGTATTGCTTTTAATGTCGATCGAAAAACCTTCACCGGAAATTATAACTTCAATAAAAAGTGTCAACATTTGGTTTGAGAAAACAAAAATCACGAATCTTGAAGAAAAAAGAGTGCTGAATGACGCCGGAAAAATCATCGATAAAAAAATGATTCCTACCGCAAATGCCGCACCAATTTGGGCAAGATTTATGGATCTTGAAACCAACGAACCGTTCTTTTGTGATCGTGACGGAATCCGAAAAAAATCTTTGGACCAAATAGGTTCTGAAAGACGAAATGGATATTCCTGGTATTCTGATGCGCCAAAAGAAGTGCTAAAAAAATATCCTGCATGGGCAGTTAAAAACGGAGTAAAAGTTTCATCAGCGGAAGCTTCGGATAAAAAAAAAACTAACTTTATAACGGTTGCACAAGACGGTTCCGGCGACTTTACAAAAATTCAGGATGCGATATATGCAAGTCCTGCGTTTCCGTATGAGAAAGTTACGGTGTTTGTGAAGAATGGAATTTACAATGAAAAAGTGCGAATTCCGGAGTGCAATACGAATTTGGCTCTGGTTGGAGAAAGTAAAGAAAATACCATTATTACTTTTGATGATAATTTTTCGAAAATAAATTTAGGAAGAAACAGCACTTTTTATACGTATACGCTTATGGTTGAAGGCGATGATTTTTCAGCATCGAATTTAACAATTAAAAATACATCGGGAGAAAAAGGTCAGGCGATTGCGTTGTCTGTTGTGGCGAATCGTGTTAAAATTTCAAATTGTAATATTCTCGGAAATCAGGATACTTTGTATTTGTCCGGAAAAAATGCGAAACAATATTTTACAGATTGTTATATTGAAGGCACAACTGATTTTATTTTTGGAGGCGCTACTGCTTTATTCGAAAACTGTACCATTCATAGTATTAAAAGTTCGTATGTAACAGCGGCTTCAACTCCTGAGGGAACAGCTTTTGGTTTTGTTTTTAAAAATTGTAAGCTTACGGCTGAACCATCTGCAACAGCGGTTTATTTGGGAAGACCGTGGCGCATTTATGCTAAAACGGTTTATATCAATTGCGAAATGGGAAGACATATTAAACCGGAAGGCTGGGAAAACTGGTCGAAACCGGATGCGGAAAAGAATGCTTTTTATGCTGAATATAACTGCAAAGGCGAAGGATTTCAGCCTGCAAAAAGAGTTGCGTGGTCACATCAGCTTACAAAAAAAGAAGCTGAAAAATATACCACAGAAAATATTCTGAAAGATTCGGTTCCTAATTGGTTTTCGAAATAAATTAGATTCAAAAAATAATAATTATGAATTTTAAGTCTCTCATTTTTTTATTTATTTCCTGTTTCTCTTTTGCCCAGAATAATGAATTTCCATCGGCAAAAGTAGATTCAATTGTGAGCAGTATTCAGCTTCCGGTAATTCCTTCTTATCAGATCAATGTTTTGAAATTAGGAGCCAAAGGAGATTCTGTTTTCAATAATAAAGCTGCATTTGACAAAGCGATGGCATTGTGCAAAAAGAACAACGGAGGAACTATTATCGTTCCTAAAGGGATTTATAAAATAAATGGTCCAATTCATTTTGTCAGCAATGTGAATCTTAAAATCGAGAAAGGCTCAAAAATTAAGTTTAGTGATAATCCGCAAGATTATTTACCAATGGTTCTTACAAGTTGGGAAGGTACAATATTGTACAATTACAGTCCGCTTATTTATGGGTACGAATGTTCGAATATTGTGATAACCGGAGAAGGAACGATTGATGGAGAGGGAGGAAAAATCTGGAAAAGTTTTAAAACAAAAGAAAATGACGGTAAAAACAGAAGCCGTGACATGAATCATAACAATACGCCTTTGCAGGACAGAAAATTTGGAGAAGGTTATTTTTTACGTCCGCAAATGATCCAGTTTTTTAATTGCAGGAATATTTTGGTCGAAAACATACGTATCGAAAATTCGCCTTTTTGGTGTCTGCATTTGCTGAAATCACAAAGTATAACCGTTCGCGGAATAAGCTATAAATCGCTGAATTATAATAATGACGGTATTGATCCTGAATATGCGAAGGATGTTTTAATTGAAAATGTAACTTTTGATAACGGCGATGATAATGTTGCGATAAAAGCAGGTAGAGATCACGAAGGAAGATCGAATACAGCAACGCCAAGTGAGAATATTATTATCAGAAATTGTAATTTTAAAGGACTGCACGGTGTAGTTATAGGAAGTGAAATGTCGGCAGGAGTTCAAAATGTTTTTGTAGAAAATTGTAAAACAGTCGGGTATTTAAAAAGAGGCATTTATCTTAAAACGAATGCTGATCGTGGTGGTTTTATAAAAAATATCTTCGTTAGAAACATTCAATTAGATGAAGTTGAAGATTGTATCTACATCACGGCGAATTATCACGGTGAGGGCAAAGGATATCAATCTGATATATCAAATGTACATTTTTCTAATATAACGTGTAATAAAGCAACAGAATCAGGAATTGTAATTCAGGGATTTCCGGAGAAAAAAATCAGGAATATTTCTTTAAACAACATCGAAATTAAATCGGCGCAAAATGCAATTTCAAACGAAAATGCAGAGAATGTTTTAATGACGGATGTTTTTATTGGGAAGAGAGCAATGGTACCTTCTGCAGCGAAATAAGTTTTTTTTGAAGGTTCAAAGGTTCAAAGTGGCAGAGGTTCAGAGGTTTTTTGTAGAGATGCAATGCAGTCTTTTACTGCAATCTTGTCATTCTGAGGAACGAAGAATCTTCTCAAGTAACTCTGTAAAGTGTATAGCCAATCTTTGTCGATTATTGGATGTGATTTCTCCTTCGTCGAAAAGACAAACTATACGCTTAAATTCAATAATCTAAGAAGTCTAACAATCTAAGTAAGTCTAAAAAAATGAAACATTTTATCATCATCATTATTTGTCTAATAACTTCGACTTGTTTCGCTCAAAAAACGACATTATATACAATAGGCGATTCGACAATGGCAAACAAAAAAGATTCTGACCGCAATCCTGAACACGGCTGGGCACAGGTTCTTCAGTCTTTTTTTAAGGATAATATTGTGGTCGAAAATAAAGCGTTAAATGGCAGAAGTACCAAAAGTTTTATCAATGAAAAACGTTGGGATTCAATTTATAAAAAGCTTAAAAAAGGGGATTATGTTTTTATTGAATTCGGACATAACGATGAAAAAATCGAAGATTCAACCCGATATACAAATCCGCATACGGCGTATCGTCATAATTTAATTCGGTTTGTAAAAGAAACCAGAGAAAAAGGGGCAACGCCTATTTTATTGACTTCTATTGCCAGACGTAATTTTAATGAAAAAGGGGTTTTGGTGCCAACTCATGGTGATTATCCGTTAGAAACGAGATTGGTTGCTGAGGAATATAAAGTTTCTTTTATTGATCTGGAATATTACACGGAACTATTGGAACAATCTTACGGACCGGAAAAATCGAAGCAATTGCATTTGCATTTTAAAGCCGGTGAAAATGCTTATTATGAGAAAGATAAAGCTGATGATACGCATCTTTCATTAAAAGGCGCAACTGCAATTGCACAAATTGTTGTTAATCAAATCAAAATTTTAGAAGATTCTTCGCTTGAAAAACTTAAAAAAGGCATTAAGTAAAAAATATTGAGGTTCCCGTTTTTACCTTGATATCATCAATACAAAGGCTGTACGTAAAGTGTAAGTAAAAAAAATACCAGACAGAGAAAAAAAAGTTACATAAATTTCTTGTTTTCAAATATTTATAATATATTTAACACTTGAAACATGGGAATTGTGTAAGATTTGTGCATAATTTTACAACATCAAAAAACAAGTAAAGAAAATTGATTTTTGATAAGGCAATCCCAATCTGCTGTTAACTTAATTTTACTGTTTGCATATGAGAGTATTTTTTATGGCACTGCTTCTTTCTTTGAGTTCTTTTACTACCTACAACGTAACTGAGAAAAAAGAAATTTTATCTGAAATTGAATTCGCAAGACTAACAGATCATGTAAGTGAGATTAAATCTTTTACTTCGTCAAATATTGGCTACAGTAAGAAAATCGCTTTTCTTGTGGATATGAAAATCAAATCAGGAAAGAACCGTTTTTTCGTTTACGATCTTCAAAATGAAAAAATACTTGATCAGGGTCTTGTTGCACATGGTTCAGGATCAGAAACAGGAATAAAAGGTGATATCTTACAGTTTAGCAATACACCAAATTCTAACTGCACTTCTCTTGGACGTTATACTATTGAGAAATCTTATAATGGTGTTTTTGGAAAAGCTTTCAGGTTAAACGGTCTTGATGAGACGAATAACAATGCCTGGAAAAGAGCTATTGTATTGCACAAGTATAAGGAAGTTCCTGATGAAGAAAAAGAATACTATATTATCAACAGCCACGGCTGCCCAATGGTTAGTGAAGTATTTTTTAAAAGACTGGAAAAAATTATAGACAGTTCAGATTCTAAAATAATGCTTTATATGTATTACTAATCAATCGATTAGTTGCATAAATTTCTTTTAGACAATATCAGATTTAATTCATCAAAAATAGACTTTAGATTATTCAATCTCTTTTACCATTGTGAGAATCCATCGGTATTCTTCTTTCATTGTTGGGTAATCTAAATAATTTTTCTCCTTTTCTATAAATCCCTGTTTTTCATAATAATATTTTGCATCGCTGCGTTCCATGGTTTTCAGCCAGAGAACAGGACGTTTATTTTTTATACAAAATGAGATTATAAATTTCATTACAATCTTTCCAATTCCTTTGTTAGAGGCTTCTTTAAGCAGGTACAATTTGTCAATTTCTGTACATTGTTCCTTTAAATAGGGTTTAATCTCATTATTTTTTAATTTAAAAAATCCTATTGCTTTATCTGCATCATAGATTAAAAAATAAAAAATATCCGACACTGAAAGTTCCTTTTTAAAATCTTCTTTTTTATAGAATTCGGCCAGATATGCTTTTCCATTATCTGACCATAAATATTGATATGTGTCATTATAACTTTCTATTGCAACTTCAAATAATAAATCAAGCTGGTTTTTTTGGCATTCTTTAATTGTAATCAATTGGAGTATGTATATTGAATTGGTTGAGGCTGCAAATTTATAACATTATTAATTGTCAGTAAAAAAACATTATGCATTATACATTGAACCGGAAAGAAATTGTATATCATCTTAGCATTTGCTGTAATATGCGTTTAATTCTTTAAAAATTGGCAAGTAATTCTTGTAATTGATTCCTTAGTGTTTATTAAAGCTTACATTTGAGTAAAAATAAGCTACTAATGGATGACAAAAAGAATTTAAGAATCTTGTTGACTGATGATGATGCAGATGACAGAGATTTTTTTTCGGATGCAATAATTGATGTCCATCTTAATTTTCCGATTGAATTTTGCAAGAATGGGGTGGAACTTTTAGATCGTCTTTATGATAAAAGTCTTAGTATACCCGATATCATATTTCTGGATCTCAATATGCCAGTCATGTCAGGATTTGAGAGTTTAAAACAAATTCGAGATGATGCTAAATTTAAGGATATCCCCATAATAGCCATTTATTCAACATCGGCAACAGAAGATGGTATTAAAAATACTTTTGGGCTGGGTGCCAACGCTTATATTGTAAAGCCAACTGATTTTAATGTTTTAAAGCAATTATTAAAAAAAGTAATCGAAATGGATTGGAAGCAAAGATTAGAGCATTTAGAAATAGATTCTTTCATTATTACTGTTTAGGTTTTTATAAAAATATAAACCTGCTGTTTGGGCTCGATTTATAATTCATAATGTTCACTGTAGAAATTAAATACTATAAATCATGGATGTCCGTACAAATAATTTACCCAAAGCTACACGCCAGGATTTTCCTATTGTAGGTATTGGGGCTTCTGCAGGAGGTCTTGAGGCTTTTACGCAGTTTATTGATGCTATTCCGGATAATTCTGAAATGGCGTATGTGATTGTACAGCATTTGCATCCTATGCATGACAGTATGCTTACGGAACTTCTTTCCCGTGTGGCAAAAATTCCTATTAATGAAATAACAGATGATATTCATTTAGCGCCCAATCATATTTATGTAATTCCTGAAAATAAAATGCTTACTTCTTTTGATGGAGTCCTAAAGTTGAGTCCCCGTTTAAAAGACACTAAAAATCAGGCGATAGACATTTTTTTTAATTCATTGGCGGAAGTGCATCTTGATTTGGCGTACGGTGTATTGCTTTCCGGAAACGGATCTGATGGAACAATAGGATTAAAAGCCATAAAAAAACACGGAGGCCCTACTTTTGCTCAGGATATTGGTGCGCTGTACAATGAAATGCCGCAAAATGCAATTAATGCCGGAGTGGTTGATTATGTGCTGACGCCGGCAAAAATAGTCGAGAAATTAATACAGATTGTAAAATCGAAAGATAGTATTAGTCAAGATAATGATTCAAATGATGAAACTGTATTTCAGGAAATTATAAAAATTTTACATCAAAAAAGCGGTGTTGATTTTACCTATTACAAACAAACCACCATCCGCCGTCGTATTGCCAGAAGGATGGCATTAAACAAAATTGTTACCCTAAAGGATTATCTTAAAGTTTTACGGGGCGATAAATTGGCATCAGAAGATTTGTTTAACGATATGCTTATACCTGTGACTGAATTTTTTAGGGATAGTAAAATATTTCAAACTATAAAAGAAAAAGTTTTCCCGATATTAACCAGCAGAGTACCGGAGGAAAATGCAATTCGAATTTGGATTGCGGGCTGCTCTACCGGAGAAGAAGCATACACGCTGGCTATTGCACTTCATGAATTTTTAGGTGAAAATATTCAGGGAAAAGAGATTCAGATTTTTGCTTCGGATATTTCAGAAGTGGCTATTGCCAAAGCCAGAATTGGATTTTACAGGAAATCTCAAATGCGGAATGTTTCTGAAAATATTCTATCTAAATATTTCACGGCAAGCAGCAATGGTTATACTATTAAAAGACAAATCAGGGATCTGTGTATTTTTGCAGTTCATAACTTTTTGAGTGATCCTCCTTTTGCCAAAATGGATTTAATTACGTGTAGAAATGTCTTTATTTATATGGATTCGTTTTTACAAAAAAAATCACTTGCAACTTTTCATTATGCCTTAAAAGAAAGCGGATTTTTGCTTTTGGGAAAATCAGAAACGGCTGTTCCGGCTGCTGAACTTTTTCAGTCATTTGATAAAACAGGTAAAATTTATATCCGCAAGCAGGTTTCGGGAAGATTTGTACATTCGGGTTTGGGAGTGCATGATAAATTAAAAAGTTTTAAACCGGATAGTCAAAGAAAAGAAACGATCAAAGAAGATTTCAGAAAGAGCGCTGACTCTTTATTGCTTTCCAAATATACTCCGGCGAGTGTTATTGTAAATGAACAAATGGATATTGTGCACATTAACGGATCAATAGCTGAATTTATTGAACTGTCTCCCGGTAAACCTACTTTCAACTTATTGAAAATGGCTAAAGAAGGATTGGCTTTTGAACTTCGCAATGCATGGCATAAAGTTAAGGAAACAGATTTACCCATAAAAAAAGAAGGAATTCAGGTTAAAAGCAAAGGCAGTACAGAAGATATTACTATAGAATTACAGCGATTAGAGGATACATCAGAACCTTACTTTTTGGTATTGTTTTATAAAAGTATTATTGACAGAGATAATTTGTCGATAAGCAAATTTACTTCTGAAGAATTACAGGATAATCTTTATTTAAAAAGAATAGCGCAACTTGAGAAAGAACTGGCTAAAATACATGATGACGTAAATTCGATTAGTGAAGAACAGGAGGCATCTAACGAAGAATTGCAGAGTGCCAATGAAGAATTATTGAGCGGGAGTGAAGAACTGCAAAGTCTTAATGAGGAACTGGAAACTTCTAAAGAAGAATTGCAATCGAGTAATGAAGAGCTTTTACAAATTAATCAGGAACTTTTAAATAAGCAACAAGAGATTAATATTTCTAAAAATTATACAGAAGCCATTGTAGCGACTCTTAGAGAACCTATTGTGGTGCTGGATACTAATTTAAGAATAAGAAATATTAACAGGGCATTTTCTAAAAAATACAATATTGACAAGGATGAAGCTACCGGTAAATTGATTTATGAAATTCAGAATCATCTTTTTGATAATGTACCCATGCGTTCCATGCTTGAAAAAGTACTTCCGGAAAAAATACAGCTTGACGATTATCAAATATCGGTTAATCTTTTGCCTTATGGGGAAAGTATTATGCTGCTTAATGCCCGACAGGTGACTAATGAAACCAGCAAAGAGCAATTAATTTTGCTGGCTATTGAAGATATAACAGAACGCAGAATTACAGAAAAAAGACTGCAGGTTCTTTCAGACGGTTTTGAAGCCAATGTTCAGGAACGCACTGCTGATTTACTAAGTGCTAATACGGAGCTTGAACTTTCTGTTAAAAATTTGCATGGAGCCAATGTTCAATTACAGGAGTATGCGTATGTGGCGAGTCATGATTTGCAGGAACCGTTGCGTAAGATATTAATGTTTATCAGCAGGCTTTTGGGAATGGACGAAAAAATTTCTGATGAAGCACTTATTTTATTGGATAAAATCAGTAAATCATCAACAAGAATGAATACGCTTATAAAAGATTTATTAACTTATTCCTATCTCAATAATCCGGACAACCATTTTGTAAAAACAGATTTAAATGTAATTGTTGCTGATATTCTTATTGATTTTGAATTGCTTATAGAAGATAATAAGGTTGAAATAAAACTAGGGAAATTACCAATTGTTACCGCTGTTGCTTTGCAAATGAATCAGCTTTTTTACAATCTGATTAGTAATGCTCTCAAGTTTTGCAAAAATGACGATTCAATTTGTAAAATAGATATTAGTTCCCGCAAACTTACTATTCCGCAAATTAAAAAATATCCCAGCTTAGATCCAAAAATTGAGTATTATAAAATAGTGATTAAAGACAATGGTATTGGTTTTAATAAACAATATAAAGATAAAATTTTTACTATTTTTCAGAGACTCCACAATAACGAAGTTTATAGTGGTACGGGTATAGGGCTTTCAATTGGAAAAAAAATTGTAGAAAATCATAAAGGACTTATTTTTTCGAAAGCAGAAGAAAATATCGGTGCTGAATTTCATATCATACTGGCAGTTTAGAATTTATTTTATTGTCTAAAAAACAAAAGGCATACGTTTAAGTATGCCTTTTTCTATTCTGATCTTGATAGTTTATCTAATCCTGATCTTTGTTTAGATTACTTTTCTGTTCATCATTCGTTAGGATATCTTCCTTATTAATGATGTTGTCCGTCTGTAAATTTTTATCGGAGTTGTTGTTTTTATTGATTTCAAAATCATTTTCTGGATGTTTTAAATCTTCAACGAACTCTTCCTGATATTGGTAAGGATCTTCGTCTCTTGCGTAATTATCATTATCGACAAGAGTATTTTGTTCTATGTAATCAGGATCGCTTTCTCCAAATTCTTTTTTTTCTTCAGCAGAAGCTTGTTTCTTGTACTGATCTTTATCTTGAATGTAATTACCATCAACAAGAGTATTTTGATCAATAAAATCCGGGTCTGTTTTACCGTATTCTTGGTTTTGATTTTCCATAACGCTGTTTTTAAATTTTTAGATTAATTATTGAAATTAACTTTTCAGAAATTACTTTCAAAAGTGTTTTTACAAATTTATATTAGATTGGTAGTTTCTATATTATAGAAAAACATATTGTAGTTGCATAATTAATAGATAATTACAATACCGGGAAAACTTATATTTATGGTATGTTCATTGCCAATTAAACGGATTGTTGTAATTTGTTGTTACAATTAATTACAAAGAATAAAGTTAGAATTTTGAATTCTATTTTATAATTAAAAACATACATATGGAAAATTTACAAGCATCCTTAAAGGCTATTGATAGTCTGTTTGTGGAGGAAAACAGTATTCCGGAGGAGTACAAAATAGCAGAAATTCATCAACGCGAATATCTTTTAAACGGTCAGCTCGTTCCCTGGAATGGAGATATTACAGAGGTTTTTTCTCCGGTTTTTGTTCAGGGCGCTCAAGGTCCTGTACGCAAACTGGTTGGTACAATACCGCATACATCATCAAAGGAAGCACTGGAATCTCTGGATGCCGCCGTTGCAGCATATAATGACGGGCAGGGCGAATGGCCAACAATGAGCGTGGAGGGCAGAATAAAATGCATGCAGAAATTTGTTTACCTGATGATTCAGCAGCGCGAACTGGTTATAAAACTTCTTATGTGGGAAATCGGAAAAAGTCTTCCGGATTCAACCAAAGAGTTTGACAGAACTGTAGAATATATTAATGCAACAATTGACGCTTTAAAAGATTTAGACAGACAATCTTCAAGATTTGAAGAAGCTGAAGGAGTTTTGGCACAGATAAGACGATCTTCTTTGGGTGTGGTTCTTAGTATGGGACCTTTTAATTATCCTTTAAATGAAATTTTCACGACCTTGATTCCGGCACTTATAATGGGAAATACCATTTTATTTAAATTGCCTAAACATGGTGTTTTAGCACATTATCCTTTATTGAATGCTTTTAAAGAAGCTTTTCCTCCCGGAACAGTAAATACACTTTACGGCAGGGGAGCAGAAATTATTTCGCCGCTTATGGAAAGCGGAAAAGTGAATGTGCTGGCTTTTATCGGTTCAAGTAAAGTAGCTAATGGGTTAAAAAAACTGCATCCAAAAGCCAACAGACTACGATCTATATTAAGTCTTGATGCAAAAAATGCTGCTATTGTAACCAAACATGCAGACCTAAATGTTGCTGTAAATGAATGTTTATTAGGGGCATTATCTTTTAATGGACAACGCTGTACGGCGTTAAAATTAATTTTTGTGCAGAAAGAAGTAGCTGATGAATTTGTGAAAAAACTAAGCGATGCTGTGGCTGCTCTAAAACCCGGACTTCCCTGGGATAAAGATGTAAAAATTACGCCTCTTCCTGAATTTGATAAACCGGCATATCTTAAAACCTGTCTTGATGATGCAGTGGCTAACGGTGCAAAAATAATAAATGAAAATGGAGGTTATACCAATAATTCACTTGTTTTTCCGGCTGTGGTTTATCCTGTAAATGACAAAATGAAATTGTATCACGAAGAGCAGTTTGGACCTATTATTCCGGTTGTTCCGTTTGATTCTATAGATGAACCAATTGATTATCAGATAAATGCTTCGCATGGTATGCAGGTAAGTATATTTAGTGAAGATGCAAAAGAAGTAGCAAGCCTTATTGATCCGTTTGTTAATTTGGTAAGCCGTGTCAATATTAATTGTCAATCGCAGCGCGGACCTGATGTGTTTCCTTTTACAGGAAGAAAAGACAGCGCCGAGGGAACTTTATCCATATCAGATGCCCTTCGTTCTTTTTCGATCCGTTCACTGGTTGCGACTAAATCTACAGATGCAAACAAAAAATTATTTAATTCAATCGTAAGAGATCATGATTCTAATTTTTTAAGCACGGATTATATCTTCTGATAAGTTGAATGTAAGGCTAATAAAAAACCTGCTCTGTAAAGAAGCAGGTTTTTTTGTTTGATTTATTTTGAAGAGAACAGGATAAGCACTTTTGAGCAGAGAAATATTTATTAAGAAAATTTAAAAAATTAAAGTGGAAATTCTATAATAAATCAATGAAATTATTATACATAATGACAATAAAATGCTTTTAATTTGACATACCTTTTAATGCGTTTTTACATAATAAAAACGATTAATTTGTTATATTTGTTTACGAAAATTTAAATTTACCACAAATGCAAAACAATCTTCTTGGTGGCTTGAAAGACCACGAAAATAAATTACTTACAATCTGGTCACAACTACTTATAGAAAGCGGATCAACTGACGGGGCTACAGAAGAAGAAGAATCAAAAGAATTCTCATCACTTTTATTGAATGCTTTGGCTCTTACAAATGATAAAGATTCGCAAGAATTCGAACGAGTTTACGATTTGCTTATGGGGATTTCAAGCTCAAGAGCAAAAAGAGGTTTTTCACCAAGAGAAAATGCCCAGTATCTTATTTCATTTAAAGAAGCTGCTTCAAAAATTCTTTCAGAAATAGAAACTGATAAGGACAAATTATACAATGCAAATTTACAATTAAACGCTGTTTTAGATAACATGACTATTATGACTTTCGAGTCTTATATGAAAGGTCGTGAAGATGTTATTTCGAGACAAGTAGATGAAATAAGCGAAATTTCAACACCGGTTATCAGGGTTTGGGATGGCGTTGTAGCACTGCCTATTATTGGAACTTTAGACAGTTCAAGAACACAAGTTGTAATGGAAAACCTTTTACAGCAAATAGTAGACACAGGAAGCTCTATTGCCATACTTGATATATCAGGAGTGCCGGCAGTAGATTCTCTTGTAGCACAACATCTTATTAAAACAGTAAGTGCAACCAGATTAATGGGAGCGGAATGTATCATCAGCGGAATTCGACCTGAAATCGCCCAAACTGTAGTGCATTTAGGGATAGATCTTACCGGTATTATCACAAAAGCGTCACTTGCAAGTGCTTTGCAGACAGCTTTTGACATGCTGCAGCTAACTGTTGTTAAGAGAAAATAATCGAATAAGATTTAAACAATATGGAAAGAATTCCTATACTAAAGATGGGAGATTTTCTGCTGGTTACGATACAAGTGGATTTGTACGACCAATTAGCAGAAAATCTTGAATCTGACTTAATAAATACAATCAATAAACACAGCTCAAAAGGCGTGTTAATTGATATATCAGCCGTTTCTATTATTGACTCCTTTATGGGAAGAATTCTGGGCAATATTGCTGTGATGTCTAAAATTATGGATGCACAAACCGTGGTAGTAGGTATGCAGCCTGCTGTTGCTATCACTCTTGTTGAACTTGGATTATCCTTAAATGGGGTTATAAGTGCCCTTAATGTTGAAAAAGGGATGGATCTGCTTCGCGCAAAGATGTATAATGGCGATAATGAGCAGATTTATGATAACGACGACGAATAAAGAAGAAATCGCAATTGTAAAAGAACAGGACGTAGTTCCTTTGCGCAATCGTGTCAAGGATTATGGTGTAAAAATTGGAATGAGCATACTAAATCAAACCAAGTTAATTACAGCTACCAGCGAGCTTGTTCGTAACCTTTTAAAATATGGCGGCGGAGGAAAAGTGATAATAGAAGCCGTGAATAACGGACGTGAAAATGGAGTAAGAGTGACTTTTATAGATAATGGTCCTGGTATAATAGATATAGATTTGGCGATGAAAGACGGATATAGCACAGGAAAAAGCCTGGGACTTGGTTTACCTGGTACAAAAAGACTGGTGAATGAATTTAACATACAAACAGAATTAGGAAACGGAACAACCGTAACTATAATAAAATGGAAAAATGGATAATACTTTTTCCTGTTATAAAATTGATGATCGAAGTTTAATACCTTTTATTAAAAGAGAAATACATAATCTGGCACTTCAATTAGGATTTACTCCACACAGAGCAGCAGAAACAGATATTATTATTGCTGAATTGACTTCAAATCTTATTAAATATGCAAAGGAGGGTGAACTTTTATACAGGGCCCACCATAGTGAAGGACAAAATCAAATAGAAATTTATTGTATAGATCAAGGTGTAGGAATTGATAATGTCGTAAAGATAATGAACGATGGTTATTCTTCCTCAAATACCTTAGGTCAGGGGTTGGGTGCAATCAAAAGATTAAGCAACGATTTTCAAATTTACTCCATGAAAAATTGGGGTACAATTCAATACATAAAAATTTTTGATAAGGCAGAAATTCCTATACCCGCATTAATTAATGGTTTTAATTACGCAACAATCAGAGTGAATTATCCAGGAGAAAGAATTTGTGGCGATGGTTATCACATTAAATATTTAAAAGATGGTTTTCAAATTTTTGTTGGCGACGGATTAGGACACGGGGCAAATGCAAATGAGGCTGTGCAGCAGGCAATAAAAGCTTTTAAACAAACCCGACAGACAGAACCTGCCGCTATACTTAGAGATATTCATGATGAGGTAAAAAAGAGCAGGGGACTGGTTGCGACTATAGCGACGGTAAACTATAAAACCGAAAGCTGGAATATTTGTGGTATTGGAAACATAAACACACGCATATATCGGGGTTTAGAGAATAAAACCTACACGCCTTATAACGGAATTATCGGTCATAATATACCACGTACTTTAAATAGCACTATTGTTCCGTATGAAAAACATCAGATTATTGTTATGCACAGCGACGGATTACGAACCAGATGGAATCTTAATGATTTAGTTTCTATTATTAAGCAGAATTCAGGAGTAATAGCAGCCGCATTGTATAAAGATAATATTAGAGGAACCGATGACGCTACTGTGTTTGTTGGAAAAATAATTTAGCGCTATGAAGGAAATTGTAAAGATTAATCTTGATAATGAAATGGACCTGATATTGGCTCATAAGCGCTCTATGAAAATTGCCGAAATGTGCGGCATGCCATCTTCTGCGCAAACAAGATTCTCTACAGCTGTATCAGAAGTTGCAAGATGTTCTATTGCAAATGGTAAAAACTCTGTACTGGTTTTAGGAATTAACATTATCAGAGCCAACCAGAAAGAAATATTGGCCATACTTACAGATGCTGTCGATTTGCAAAAATGCAGCCCTGAGGCTTTTAAATATGCAGCAAAAATTTCCGGAAACATTGAATATAGCTATTCAGGTAATCAGTTTATTACAAAACTAAGTCAGCCCGTATTAGCACCAGGACTTTTATCAGATGTAAAAATAAAAAGTCTTGTTGATTACTTCAAATACGAACCGCCTTTATCTCCTTATGATGAGATCAGAAAGAAAAATATAGAGCTAATAGCATTATCTGAAAAACTTGGCGAAAGTGAAAACAGGTACAGGCAATTGGCCAATACAATTCCGGTTTTAATTTGTATTGTAAATGAGCGTAATAATGTATTGCTTGCCAATGAATCATTAAATGATTATTTGCAGACAACATTAACCGTATTTGATAAAAAAAACATGAGCGCCTTTGTTCACCCCGATGATTTAGATACTATTTCAGAAGGATGGAATAAAGCTAAAAAAAGCCGTTCGGATTTTATAGGCGAAACCCGAATTAAAAAAGGAACAGAATATGTTTGGCATCTTATTTCGATTATTCCAAATAAATCAGAAGATGATACATTTAATAGCTGGCTTGTTTATTTTGTTGATATAAATGCACAAAAAAAGGTTGTAGAAGCGCTAAAAGACAATTCTGAACTAAAAGAAATTCAGCGTGAACTGGAAACAGCCAACTCAAAATTAGTTTTTAAAAACAAAGAGCTTCAACAATTTGCCTTTGTTGCCAGTCATGATTTGCAGGAACCACTTCGCAAAATCATGATAATGCTTTCACGAGCAGGAAATCACTTATCCGAAGAACAAAAAAAAGAATATTATTTTGATAAAATAACCCTTGCAGCGGGCAGATTGTCTAATTTAATATCAGATGTTTTGAATTATTCCAGAATTGATAACAGGGTTTCGCAATTTACAGAAGTCAATCTAAACGATATTATCGAAGAAGCATTAGGCGATTTAAGCATGGTAATCGAGGAGAAGAATGCCCAAATACAGGTAAATTCATTACCTCAGGTTTTGGGACTCGATACTCAGCTTCGCCAGTTATTTTATAATTTGATAAGCAATGCCTTAAAATTTACTACAACAGAACCCTCTGTAATTATTTCTTTAACAGATAAATATCCGGACACTATTGGTTTTACTGATAAAACCCTTTCTCCGGAAAAATTTCATATTATATCTATTACAGATAATGGTATTGGTATGGACAGTCAATATTCAGGACGAATCTTTGATATGTTCCAACGACTTCACGAGCGCGATCAATTTGGAGGAAACGGTATTGGACTTGCTTTATGCAGACGAATTGTGGAGAACCATAATGGCTTTATTAATTTTACAAGCCAGCCAGATCAGGGAACAACATTTTGGATATTTCTTCCCAAGCATTAAAATTTAGACATATCAATACTTTTATATTGAAATACTATAATTAATTAAAAATATCCTGTAAAACATTCATTACCAAGAGTTGTAGATTTGAATTATACTTTAAAAAATATAAATCATGAAAACAGCGACAAAAAACACAACTACTGCAAAAAGTAAAAGCGCAGCTGATACTAAAACGAAAACAACTGCATCAAAAACAAGTGCATCTAAAAGCACTTCTAACGGAACAGTAAAAGCAAAACCATCTGCGGCAGAAGGTCTTAGAGATTTATTTGTAGATTCTCTTAAAGATATCTATTGGGCAGAAAAAGCTTTGACTAAAGCATTGCCAAAAATGGCAAAAAATGCAACATCAGAAAATTTAATTTCTGCAATCAACGACCATTTAGCTGTAACACAAGAACAAGTTGCACGACTTGAAAAAGTGTTTTCGCTTGTGGGTGAAAAAGCCGTAGCCAAAAAATGCGACGCTATGGAAGGACTGATTAAAGAAGGAGAAGGTATTATGGAAGAAACCGAAGTTGGTGCCGTACGTGATGCCGGAATCATTGCAGCCTCTCAAAAAATTGAGCATTATGAAATTGCTACTTATGGTACATTAGTCGCATTTGCAACAACTTTAGGAGAAGATGACGCAGTATTGCTTTTAGAGAAAACTTTAGCAGAAGAAAAAGAAGCAGATATCTTGCTTACAGAAGCTGCTTACAACACAATTAATTTTGATGCTAACGAAGAAGATCAGGATCAGGAATAATTGAATTTTTATATTAAAAATTAGTTTTAATATTGAAAAAAACCTGTATTATTTATGATACAGGTTTTTTTATAATATAAGACCTGTTTTCTAAAACCACACCAATCCATGATTCGTATATAATAGATATAACAAGTAATTATATCATACAAACCCATTATGTTGTACCAGAATATTTTATTAATTGATGATGATCTTGAAGATGTTGAAATACTTACCGAAGCGATAGAGTCTATACTTGAAAAAAAAGTATGTTATGCCGCAACCAAGCGCGCGAAAGTAATTGAAGCGCTGGAGAATAGTAAAATTGTACCCGATTTAATTTTTATGGATCTTAATATGCCTGGCGTAAATCATTTTGAATTATTAGAGCAGATTAAAAGTTCAGAAATTATGCAGCAGGTTCCTATTGTTTTATATTCTTCACATACAAAAGAAATTATGCAGGAATTAACCAAACCCTTTAAAATAGAGCATTATGTTACCAAACCCACAAATTATCAGGATTTAATAACGTTGCTTACAGAAATTTTCAGCAAATAACAGCAACAGCTTATTTATCAATTTTGATCCATACCGGTGCATGATCGCTTGATTTTTCCCATCCGCGAACGTGAGTATCAACTGCACCCGAATGTAGTTTTTTTGCTATTTGCGGACTCAGTAAAAAATGGTCAATACGAAGTCCGGCGTTACGGCTGTAGGCATTTCTAAAATAATCCCAAAAAGTGTAAATTACCTTATTAGGATACAAAGTACGAATGGCATCCGTCCATCCCTGAGAAATAATATTGAAGAAAGCCTCTCGAACCTCAGGTCTGAAAAGAGCATCATCAATCCAGCGTTCCGGTTTATAAACATCAAGTTCAGTAGGCATTACATTAAAATCGCCAACAAGAATTACAGGTGTTTTTAAGGTAAGAAGTATTGCAGAACGTTCTGCTAATCTTTGAAACCACTTGAGTTTATACTCCAGTTTAGGTCCCGGAGCGGGATTTCCGTTTGGCAGGTACAGGCATGCAATCACAATTCCGTCAATCAACGCTTCAATATAACGGCTATGCATATCAGATTCGTCTCCGGGCAAAATATGAGTAATTTCCTCTATGTTCATATTGCGGGACAAAATAGCTACGCCATTCCATTGTTTCTGCCCATGCCAAATAGCTTTGTAGCCCGCATCGTTAATTGCCTTTTCAGGAAATTTATCCTGAGGCGCCTTTAATTCCTGCAGGCAAACAATGTCAGGAGCAGCTTCTTCAAGCCATCGCAACAAAACAGGCAAACGCCCGTTAACACCGTTTACGTTATAAGTAGCTATTTTCATTTGGCATCAGATAAAAGTAATTTTTTCTTCACCAATTTAGCTGTTTGTAGCGGCGCTTCCAGAACTTCCGGAACCTCCTGTATTGTCGTTTTTGTCTGTGTTATAACCTTCTTTATCTGTGCGCGCATCATCACGTTCGTCATCCCAATCTCCGGTATTGGCATCTTCACGATCACTGTTGTATTGGTTGGCATGTTTGTGCTGACTGTGATACGGACATTTTTGTAATTCGTTATAAGTAATAATATTTTCCATGATATTAATTTTTAATTAATTAGAAGTCTAAAATTACGATCGTTGCAAATAAAATCTCTTATAAAAAAATCGGGATTTGTTATGTAATTTACACAAATAAAAATTAAGATTTAAATTCAGAATCAATAAATAGACCAGTCCAGGGAGCATTTGCTCATAAATGGAGTCAAATTGAAAAAGCAGTTTTAACAAAAGATTTTTTCTTTTTATATATTAAAGATGATGATCAGCATATTATATCTATATCGAATAAATTTGATGAGAATAGAAATATAAACGAATTAATCGCATTCGTAGAGAGAAATGTAATTAAAGTTATCAAGATGTAATACCTGCGATTGCTTCATTTCAAAAATCTAAAACTACCAAACCATAAGCCTTATTTAATTCAGTTTTTTTATTGAAAAATAGTAAAAAAATATACAAATGGGAAAGAAAAATATTTTAGTATGTGATAATAAAAAAGTTTTCATAAAAATGTTTAAAAGAAAGTTCAGTCATGAATTTGAATTTACTGATAATGGAACTTTGGATGAAAGTGAAGATAAAATAGAAAGTTTTGACAAGGTGGTTTTTGTGGTATACAATAAGTTTGAATTGATAGAATTTTTAAAACTATATAAAAAAGGAACCAATATTTTAGTGTGCATATTTAATAAAAATTTATACACAGGTTTAACCTTTTTAGAAGATTTTAATGATTTGATTTTACTAGATGGTTCTAAAACCAGAAAGGAAATCATGACCGATTTGAGATCTGGTTTTAAAAGTACGCTGGGATTTAGACAGCAAGTCTCTGAAACTGTTTTTTCTGATTTTCACACACAGAAAAATCAATCGTATACATCATTAAAAAGGCTAATAATATCAGCCGTTTGACGATGTTTTTTTTTTAAGTTATTTATTGATTCAAAATAAAAACCAGGATATTATCTGAATATCCTGGTTTTTTATTTATTTCATTTTATAAATTTCTGAACCAGCCAGTAAAAAACAGCCTAATCCATAATCTTCAAAATCCGGAATCTTATCTATTGTTACCGGTTGT
Organism: Flavobacterium sp. N1736; assembly: GCF_025947065.1. Lineage (NCBI taxonomy): Bacteria > Pseudomonadati > Bacteroidota > Flavobacteriia > Flavobacteriales > Flavobacteriaceae > Flavobacterium > Flavobacterium sp. N1736. The sequence goes on along the minus strand of NZ_CP109994.1, from coordinate 1,814,407 downwards.
CCGTCTTTAGGTTCTTTTCCTGTTGATTGCAGATACCCTAAAAACCCGTTAGATTGTAAACTTTCAGTTGTCATGGCATTCCATGCTTTTTGAATAACAGGCAAATAAGTCTCTTTTTTTAAAATTCCGCTGTTAATGCCGTAAGCCATTCCATAAACAAACAATGCTGTTCCTGAAAGTTCTTTTCCGCCATAATTAGTTGGATCGTGCAAACTTGCATTCCAAAATCCGTCCGCTCTTTGAATAGGAACCAGAGCAGCAGCCATTAATTTTAAATCTTTTATATATTGTTCCCTGTGCGGTGCATTTTCAGGAATTATAGTAAGCACTTTTGCAAGTGCAGCAATTACCCAGCCATTACCTCGGCTCCAGTAACAATCTTCTCCATTTGGTTCTTTATATGGAGGATCAAAATCGGCATCACGCCACCATAAACCATCTTTTGTGTTAAATAAACCATGATCGCCATGTTTGTTTCTGGTGTACATATACATTTCATACATTTTTTCAAAATAACGATTGTCTTTTTCTAAAACCCCCATTTTAGCAAAAACCGGCATTCCCATTTGTATAGCGTCAATCCACGACCAGTCATCCAGTTGCGGCGTGTTTAAAAGCATATTCGTATTCGCAATTGTATTTTTTAATTTTTTGGCGTCCGGTTCTAAATTGTATAAGTCAATATAGGTTTGAGCTGCGCAATAATTGTCGGCATTACGAGTCGTATTTCCGCCATTAAATCCCCATTTATGAAATTCAGACCATGAAAAAGCATAATCATAATAGGCCTCTTTCGGGAAAATTTCATGCAAAGCCATTAATCCTTCATAATAAACACCGCGTGTCCATATATTGCTTGGGCGTTCTTTATTAGTAATGATCGTTTTGCCTGTTTCCGGCCATTTTTGCATGAAATAATCATTGGCCAATATCATTTGTTTTAGCACTAATTTTTTATCAAATGGCTGTTGTGCGCTTGTTGTACTTGCATACAAAAAGTATATCATGAAGCATAAAAGTAATTTTCTCATTTTAATTTGGTTAAATTAATTTTGTTGTTTTAATGGTGTAATACTAATTGGTCCTAATAATCCTGAAGGCATCGGATTCCATTTTGTGGCATCAAATTTTTTATAATCTTTGTCCACCATATTTATTTCGTAAAAGATTTTCCATTCTTCACCTTTTAATTCTTTATCCCGAATTCTGTTTGCAGAAAGATTAGTAACCTGAATTTTTAAAGTGTTTTTGCCATTTTTTAAGTTTTTGATATTCAGTTTATACGGAACAGACCATGCGGTTCCAACAAATTCATCATTAACCCATACTTTGGCACTTTCGCGAACATCTCCCAGATTTAAACTCCAATTTATTATTTTACTGTTTGGATTTTCAAATTGCAAAGTATACGTTGCAGAACCTGAAAAAGCTACTGCTTCCGGGCTTAGTTTTGTCCATGATTCTAAAGTAGAAATCGTCGCATTGGACGGTAATTTTGGTCCGCCTTTATCAAAAGTAAGTTGCCAGTTTCCTTTTAACAGAATTGATTCAGAACCTGATTCATAATAAACCCATTTTTTTTGTGAAGCCGTATTTTCTGTTTTTAAAAAATAAGATTGTCCCGGTTCTATTTTGATTTTTACAAGAGTTTTATTAGCTGATTTTTTTACAATTGCATTTCCTGATTCTCTGGTTAAAGGATCAAGTATAATAACTTCTTTATTGCCAATTTCTATCGGAATAAATTCATCAATGGTTTTTGGAGTGTGGTTTACCAAATAATAAGTTTTTTCTCCGTCAATATTTCTTCTAATATATTTTAAACCTGTATTTACAAGTGTTTCCGGATATATTTGTTTGTTTTCTAAGGCTTTAAAAATATCCGATACCGGTTTTACCAACTCACTATTTGCATTTAAAATAGATTTAAGTTCTTCTTCCTGTTGTTTATAATTATTAAAACCCGGAACAGATTCCGGCAATCCTTCAAAAATAATAGTGGCACCGTTTTTTTGTAACGATATGATTTTTTGTAAAGTAGCAAGCGGCATTTTTTTGCACGAAGGAATAATTAAGGATTTGAAAGTTACATTGCCTAAACTAATTTTTCCGTCGATTACTTTTGCCTGAGCAAGAAAATTATCCGATATAAAATCAACTCCATATCCTTTCTTCATCAGGTTTTTGGTGGTATCATAAAATGAAGTTCCATATAGCCATTCTGATAAAGAATGTATTTTAAACTGAAAGAATAAATTACCTTTTTGGTATTCACCCCAAGTATCAAAAATAGGCCAGTAAAGCAAAATTTCATTGTCTGGTTTTCCTTGTTGCAATAACGATTGACAGTTTGCAATATAAGAGAAAAGGGCAGGAGCATCTTCCCAAATACTATTATTGGCATTAAAATTTACCGAAGCATAAAATTGCCAGCCCGGCCAAACTGCTCTTGTTGGCGAATAAGTTGAACCATGAAGAAAAACATGATTTACGCCATTTAGCATCAAATCTTCAACTTCTGGTTTGCATTGCGATAAAGCTGTTTTAAAATGCTCGCGTAACCAGGTAAAAGTTTCTGATGAAACCAGATTCTTTCCGGAAATATGTGCTGCCGATGATGAAAATTTCAGCATAACAGGATCAGCATCGCCTTCACGAATATCTTCTTTCTCACGTCGTAAACCCGGAATATCAAAAGGCATAGAACCAAAAGTTTCGCATTCCGGAATATCCGCAGAAGCGTACAAATCAATCAGGTTTCCGGGAGAACCATGCGCCTGAAGTTTAGTTTTAAAGTTTTTAGAATTTGCCCACGCCGTCCAGGGTTTGTCAAATTTATTCAGCAATAAATCGGCAATCGTTTGTTTGTAATCACTTCTTATTCGATTTCCAATTTCATTATCGGTTTCATTCAGCAAAAGCGGCATTTCTTTTTTCAGATCGTAACCTCTCAGGTTTTTAAATTCTTCAAAAAAGTCAGGCGTAAAATCAGTTCCGTAAACCTCATAACTATCATTAAAAATAGCTCTAATTTTACCTTCCCTGCCTTTAAAAGCAGTATTAAAAGGAACGACATAAGCATTTAAAGCTTTTTCAGAATAATGATCCAGTGTATATCCGCTTCCGCCCGGAGCGGCTCTTTTTACCTGTTGCCCGGTTTTTCCGCTAAAAACGGCATAAATAGTATAATCTGCTTTTTGAGCCTTCCATTTTAATTTATTTGCCTCTAATTGATTTGGAATTGAGATATGATTTCCCTCAATTCCTTTATCATTTAATTTGATATTTTTATTTTTTACCTGATCTGTTAAGTTTACAAATGTTCCGTCATTTCCGTAAGCCACAACATATAAAAGTTCGGCAGGGATTTTTTCTTTATTACTGTCAACCGCTATGTTTTTGTCGATTGTTTCATTTTTTTTAAGCTGGTATTTTTCTACAATCAACTTGGTCGCTGCATTTGGCAAAGTAACATGAGAACCGCCGTAAGGCCAGCCCGTTCCTAAAACCATATCAACCTGCATATTAAGACTGTCTGAAACATGAATCGTATAATCTAACATTTCCAGCCATTTAGGAGACAGATAATCAATAAAATTATTTTCTTCACCTTTTACGCCATAGATAGGCGTAATTTCTACACCGCCAATTCCGGCATTATGAAAATCTAAAAGGCTTTTCTTTAAGTTCGGTTTGTCTACAGCACTTCCCATCCACCACCAACGTGCCCACGGCTGATTGATGTTAATTGATTTTGGCCATGGAGAAACGGCTTCTTTTTGCGCAAAAGCACAGCAAGCATATAAAGCACAAAATATAATAAAGAAACCGGTTTTGATTCGTCTCATTTTAAATAGTCAAAAGGTTGGTATGTTATAGTAAAAGTAAAAGTCCTTCCTGAAATTGCTATCCTGTAGCGTCCTGTTTTTAAAATATTAAATAATCTTAAAATTGGTTAATATTTTTACATTTTCTTATTATAAAGACTATAAAAATATGTATAGTGAAAAAATAATTCAATAAAATTTTTAATATGATATTTATATTTTTCGCATTGTAAATCAGTCACTTATATTGGGTTTTAGTTAAAAAAAGGTTAAGTAAAAATATAAGATATTGATATTTAACAGGATACTACAGGATGGTGTGGGGTTTGGTTCTAAATAAATTTGGTTTAACTAATTAATTAACCAAACCAAACTTTTTATGAAAAATAACATTAAACTTTTGCTGATTATAGCTCTGTTTGGATTATTCCATTCTACGGGTTATGCGCAAGAAAAAGTAGTTTCAGGAGCAGTTACTGATCCGGCGAAACTATCGATACCGGGAGTAAATGTATTTGTTAAGGGAACCAATAGAGCTTCCAGTACAGATTTTGATGGAAAGTACAGTGTCAAGGTATCTGAAGGAGAAACGCTTGTTTTTTCTTTTATCGGATTTGTGACAAAAGAACTAAAAGTTGGTGCTTCAAATACCTACAATGTTACTTTAGAAACAGAAAGTTCTAACTTAAATGAAGTTGTAGTTATTGGGTACGGAACTCAAAAGAAAAAATTAACCACAGGAGCAATTTCGGGAATTAAAACAGAAAATTTTACTGAAAGACCTATTTCAAGAATCGATCAGGGTTTAATTGGGCAGGTTGCCGGAGTTCGTGTAAAACAAACTACAGGTTTACCGGGACAGCCTTTTAGTATCGAAATTCGTGGAGCAGGTTCTATCACGGCAGGAAACGAACCGTTGTATGTAGTAGACGGATTTCCAATTAATACCGAAGGATCAAATGTAAACGGAGGATTTTCAAACGGTAGTCCGCTGGATAATATGAACCCAAATGATGTAGCTTCGATTGAAGTTTTAAAAGATGCGGCAGCAGCTGCAATTTATGGATCAAGAGCATCAAACGGAGTAGTTCTTATTACAACAAAAAAAGGAAAATTAGGGAAACCAACATTCACTTTTAATACTTACGGAGGAGTTAATAAAGAAGCCAACAGAGTTGATATGTTATCGGCAGAACAATGGATTGGAAGAGCTAAAACCATGATTGATGCGCAATGGGTTGGATCTGGAATTGCAGGTGCATCTGCCAATCAAAATACGGCGCAGCGTATTGCGGCTTATAATGCAGTAAATCCAACAGCGCCGCTTACAACTGCAAATTCAAGATATTTTACCTATTTGTATGATGACAGATGGGATATGCCGGGACATCCGGGACTGGATTATATCGATTGGCAGGATAAAGTTTTCCGTACAGGAGAATTTAGCAATTATCAATTATCAGCTTCGGGAGCTACAGAAACGGTTAACTATTATGTGTCTGCCAATTATCAAAAAAATACAGGATATATTGTAGGAACTGATTATACTTTGTTTTCTGCAAGAGCAAATGTTGATGTTAAATTATCAGAAAAATTCAAGATGGGAATCAATTTAGCGCCTTCTTATTCTGTAAAAAATGATCCGGGTGTTGAAGGAAAAGATAATACATTATTTAAAGCTTTAACAGCAACTCCTGTTTTTGAAAGCACATCAAATGCTGCCGGAGAAAAATACACCACAAGGTATGCATGGGGAAGCAGTACAACCAATATGTTGAATGCGTTAGCCAGAACAGGGAAAAATTCAATGAACAGAACTTTAATTTCTACTTATGCGAGCTATGAATTTGTTAAAGGATTAACATTTAAAAGCACAATTAATTTTGATAACGCAGATAACGTTAACGAAAGTTACACGCCAAACGATGTTATTGCAAGTATTAGAGGAGCTTATAACACGTACAGAAGACAAAATTTAGTAAATGAAAATACTTTAAATTACGATTTGTCATTAGGAGATCATCATTTTAATGTGCTTTTAGGACAGTCTTTTAATAAATATGAAATTACAAAATCGTCACTTTCATCGGGAGCGCTTTATCAGGATACCGGTATCGAAACTTTACCAACCGGATCATTAGGTTCAACAACTGCCGAAAAAAATACATTGCTTTCTTATTTTGCAAGATTGCAATACAATTATAAAGAAAAATACATTTTAGCAGCGAGTGTTAGACGCGACGGTTCATCAAAATTTGGAACTGACAGACGTTGGGGCGTATTCTCTTCACTTTCGTTAGGATGGAGAGTAAAACAAGAAGAATTTTTGAAAGAAGTAAATTGGCTAAGTGATTTAAAATTAAGAGCCAGTGCAGGTACAAACGGAAGTAATAACATTGCTTCTTACGGTCCGTATGCACTTTTGGGACAATTTAATTATTCTATTGGCGGTGCATCTGCCGGCGGACTTGGAGCATCTACAATACCAAATCCTGACTTGCACTGGGAAGAATCAAAAAGTATTGATTATGGTGTAGATTTCGGATTTCTTCAAAACAGAATTACAGGAACATTTGAGGTGTACAAAAAAAATAACAGCGAATTATTATTGCGCGTTCCGGTTCTTGCCGCAAGTGGATTTCAAAATTATTTAACCAATATTGGAGAAGTTGAAAACAAAGGATGGGAATTTGAATTGAATTCCATAAACGTTAAAACAAATAATTTCGAGTGGAGAACATCAGCAAATATCAGTCATAACGAAAATAAAGTTTTGGCATTAGGAACAGGTCAGTCTAAAATTGAAATTAGTAATGCTTATGATGGAGGCGTTCCGTTTATAAAATTAGAAGTTGGCAAACCCATGTATACCATCTTCGGATTACAGCAAAATGGCGTTGTAAGTCAGGCTGATATTGATAAAGGCGGAACTACTATTGGGGGAAATAAACTCGTTTTAGGAGATCCAAGATATATTGATCAAAACGGAGACAAAAAAATAAACTCAGAAGATCGTGTAGATTTAGGAAATCCTACTCCAAAATACACGTGGGGAATCACCAATAATTTTAAATATAAAGATATTGATTTAAGCGTTTTAGTACAGGGTCAAAACGGAGGAACAGTTTACGGATTAACAGGAAGAGCGATTGACCGTACCGGAATGGGATCTGTAGAAAATTCATTAGATGTAGATCCTGCCACAAGAGGAAACTGGAGAACTTCTTTTGGATATCAGGCAAACTCAGATTGGTTGTATAAATCAGATTATGTAAGTATCAGAAGTATTTCAATTGGTTATAATTTGAGACAGGCATTAAAAGGCGTAAAAAGAATTGACAATGCAAGACTTTACATTACAGGAGAAAACTGGTTCTACTGGAATAAATATAAGGTAGGTTACAATCCCGAAGCTGTAAATACTTCGGCAAGTTCTAATAGTGATTTTTCTGTGCCGGTAGATTACGGAGGCGCTCCACTTGCAAAGTCACTTGTTATAGGTCTTAACATTAATTTTAATTAAAATAAAATGAAAAAATATATCTCTTTAGCTGCAGGCGTTTTGGCATTATTTGCCTTTACATGCTGCGAAGATGAATTGACTCAATTGCCACTTTCACAACGAACAATAGAGAATTTTTATCTTACACAGTCTGATTTTGTTCAGGCAAGAAATGCTACCTATTCCGTTGCCTTTCATGGTGCGGGAACGTATGGTTATGCCAACAGAGTTTTAAATTTAAGCGAAACCAGATCAGATAATTTGTATGCAACCACAACAGCATCAAGAGAATGGGAGGGAATCAACAGCTTTTATACCAATATCAGCACCAATACCTATGTAAAAGAAGCATACACAAGTAATTACAATGCGATTTATAAAGCAAATCAATTGCTCGAAAAACTATCCGAAAAAGGAGACCTTATTTTTACAAATCCTGCCGATAAAACTTCAATGGTTGCCGAAGCTCGTTTTCTTAGAGCATTTTGCTACTTTGATTTAATCAGATGGTTTGGAAGAGTACCGTTAATCGACAGAACAATGACAGCTGCAGAAGTAGCAAATGTTAAAAGAACACCCGTTAAAGATGTTTACGATTTTATTATCTCCGACCTTGAACAAGCTATTCCGGATCTTCTTCCTGCATACGATGCTGCAAACTACGGAAGAGTTTCAAAATATGGAGCAAAAGCATTATTAGGTCTTGTTTATATGACACGCTCAAGCCCAACTTACGGAATTGACGGCGCTACACTTGGCTTAAACGAATGGGATAAAGCCTATCAGCAATTAAACGATATCAAACTAAGCGGACTATATACTTTTGGTACTGATTATGCGAATATTTTTAAAATTGAAGGACTGACAAATAAAGAAAACGTATTAACGATTCCATATACACAAAGTCTTCCAAGCTCTGTTGGAGGCAATTTTATGGTAGAAGTAGGCTACGAACCTTATTTTGCCTCAGTTAATTTATCGGCACAAGGATCTTTAGAAGCAAAACCCGTATCGACAGACCTTGTAAATAAGTTTGCTGCAACAGATCTTAGAAAAACTTTTGGTATTGCAACAAGTTATACAGTAGCAACAGGAACATATAAAGGAAGTTACACACTTCCGGTTTTCAAAAAATATATAGACCCAACAAGATACGGAAACGGTCGTGAAGACTGGGGCGTAGATTTTATGGTAATACGCTACACAGATGTATTAATGATGATGGCAGAATGTACACTTCACGGAGGCGGAGGCTCGCAGGCCGATGTTGATGACATTGTAAATAAAGTAAGAACAAGAGCCGGAATAACTCCAGATGCTGCAAATATTACTTTAGATCAATTATTTGCCGAAAGAAGAAAAGAATTTTTCTCAGAAGGAACAAGATGGTTTGATCTAATCAGATCTGGAAAAGCAGTTGAAACAATGAACGCCTGGAAAGCCGTTGAAGATACCGATGGAAAAATTAGAACTATAGATAATAACGCCTTGATTTATCCAATTCCGTTACAGGAAATACTGGCAGTTCCGGGACTTTATGATCAAAATATTGGTTACGACTAAAAAAACTTTGCCCCCAATCTTTTTTTATATTTTGTTTTTTTTGAAAAAGCTGTCTTTTTTTGACAGCTTTTTTGCATTTTCCAATTCAAAAGAAACAGGAAAGCACAGGATGCTTTTCGGACTTAACTATTTTAAATTTAAAGTTCAGGACTTAATACTTCAACGCCAATGATTTACTTAAAAAAGTTGCCCTTGTTTTTAGTTGTTTTGTTTGTGAAAATTTCCCTTACCGCTCAGGTTAAATTGCCTGCATTGGTAAGCGATAATATGGTTTTACAGCAAAACGCAAAAGTCAATGTATGGGGATGGGCGTCTCCAAACGAAAAAATAAGCATTCATCCAGAATGGTTAACTACCACAATTGAAACCGTTGCAAATCCCGACGGAACATGGAAAACAACTCTTGATACGCCAACAGGAAGCGAAAAAACATATACAATAACCATTACCGCAACCAATAAAATTATACTCAATAATATTTTAATTGGTGAAGTCTGGATTTGTTCCGGACAATCAAACATGTATTTTCCTGTAGGAAAAGAAGAAGGAACCTGGAAAACCGGAGTTAAAAACTATCAGGAAGAAGTTAAAAATGCTTCCTACCCAAACATCAGATTGTTTACCGTTTTAACAAATGCATCACCAAAGCCACTTGACGATGTAATTGGTTCATGGAAAAAATGTTCGCCCGAAAGTATCAATACATTTTCGGCAGTAGCTTATTTTTTCGGGAGAGAATTATATCAAAAATTAAACGTCCCAATCGGATTAATTTCGAGTTCGTGGGGCGGTACAAAAGCAGAAGCGTGGACATCTCAAAATGTTTTAGAAAGCGATGTTTCTTTTTTGCCAATATTGCAGCAAGATGCCAAAAACGAAAAAATATATCAGGAAAAACTAGAAGCCTATTATTTAGCCTTAATAAATGAACGAATCGCAAGCGCGGCAAATGCAGCAAAATCAGAAATAAAAAAGCCAAAGAAAGAAGCCAATAAAACCTCCTATGTTTTGTATAATGCGATGCTTTATCCTTTAATAAATTACACCATGAAAGGCGTAATCTGGTATCAGGGCGAAAGCAATTCCGGACAAGCAAATTTGTACCGAACACTATTTCCGGCAATGGTAAAAAATTGGAGAGACGATTGGAAACAAGGTGATTTCCCTTTTTATTATGTACAAATTGCACCTCACAAAGGACAAAATGCAGACATTCGGGAAGCACAATTAATGTCCTTAAAAACCATAACCAATAGCGGAATGGTTGTTACAACAGATGTTGGCGACGCAAACAATATTCACCCAATAGACAAACAAACCGTTGGGCATCGCCTTGCTTTATTGGCAAGAGCCAAAACGTATAACGAAAATAAATTAGTGTATTCAGGACCCATTTACAATCACATGAAAATTAAAAATCAAAAAGCACAATTGTTTTTTGATTATGCCGAATCAGGTTTGAAGAAAGACGGAGAAACGCTGAAAGAATTTGAAATTGCCGGAGACGATCAGATTTTTTATCCTGCCAATGCCAAAATTGAAGGAAAAACAATAGTAGTTTCCTCTTCAAAAGTAAAAAATCCCGCAGCCGTTCGTTTTGCATGGAAAGCCGTACCGGAACCCAATTTATTCAATACTGAAAACCTGCCCGCATCACCTTTCAGAACAGATGATTGGATTGATAAAACAGAGAAAAAATAAATATAGCCACAGATTAAAAAGATTAAAAGATTAAAAAATAAAAAAAATCTGCTTAATCTGCCAAATCTGCGTGAAAAAAATCAACATAATGAATCTAAAATCTAAAATCTGAAATTAAAAAATGAACAGAAGAAAATTTATAGTTGGAAATTCACTTGCATTATTAGCTTTATGTCTTCCGTTTTCGGCGAAAGCCATAGATTTTTTAGACGAACCAAAGCTTTCAGATTTTGAAAAAAAACTTCGTCCCGTTGGTCGTGCGCTTGAATTTGAAGATTATTATGTTTGGTGCAACAGTCCAATTGAAGGACCTGATGGCAAAATTCATGTTTTTTTTTCAAGATGGAAAAAATCAAAAGGAATGAGCGGCTGGATTAATTCTTCAGAAATTGCACACGCCGTTGCCGATAAACCCGAAGGACCGTACGAATATATAAGTACTATTTTGGCACCGCGTGGCGAAGGATTTTGGGATGCAACAACCTGTCATAATCCAAGTATTCATTTTGTGGATGGAAAATATGCCCTGTTTTTTATGGGAAATTCCAACGGAAAAATGGACACCAAACGAATTGGTTTAGCAACTTCTGATTCACTTTACGGTCCGTGGAAAAGACCCGACAAACCCTTATTATTACCCGGAGAAAAAGGAGAATGGGATGATCTTTTAACCACAAATCCATCCTTTTTAAAACATCCAAACGGAGAATATTGGCTGTATTATAAATCGTTGGATACAGAAAATTATGTACATCCAAAATTCCCCATAAAAGGAAACAGAAAATACGGATTGGCAATTTCAAAATCGCTTGAAGGACCATACATTAAACATAAAAATAATCCATTAATTGATTTTTCTAAACTGGGAAATAACCAGCAATGCGAAGACGCTTTTGTGTGGTACGAAAACAAGAAATTTAAAATGTTAGCCCGAGATATGGGCGTTTTCGGAATCGATCACGGGCTTTATATGGATTCTGACGACGGTATTTATTGGAACGAACCTTCAATTGCATATCAGCCATTGGATAAATATATAAAACAGCCCGAAGCACCAAAACATTTAAATAGATATGGACGTGCCGAACGACCGCAGTTATTGTTTCAAAACGGAAAAGCCACCTATTTATTTACTGCATCTCAGGGAGGAAAATACGAAACTGCGTCGGCTTTTATTTTTAGAATAGTATAAAATGATTAAATTGTTACAAAAAACAAACAGCATAAAAAAAACAAAAAAAATGAAAACTAAATTCTATCTGTCAATTGCAGTAACAGCAATGGTTTTTGCAAATATAAATGCACAGCAAAAAGCAACCGGAAACAAAATTGTTTTAAAGAATTCTTCCAAATTAGAACTGTCTCAAAAAGCAATTTCAATAAAAAGAAATCAGCTTTCGATTAAAGACGAAGCCAGTCAATATCCAATTTTAATTTATAAAACAGATACAATTCCGGCGCAGGTAAATGACCTTGACGGAGATGGAAAATGGGATGAATTATTTTTAGTTGCCGATTTTTCTCCAAATGAAACCAAAACGTTAGCCTTAAAATGGTCAAAAAAAGATCCTAAATTTCCAATGAAAACAAGCGTTCGATTCGGAAAAAGAGAAGCCAAAGACAAACCGGTTCATCCGGACACGCAAGAAGTTTTAATGGCAAATCAGGTACATAAAAAATTAGGCT